>JAFGRQ010000021.1 GCA_016935155.1 Candidatus Woesearchaeota archaeon | reverse complement strand
GCTATGCCTTAGTGTATGAAACTTATATTGGTGCTGATACCAGCCTGCTGCATTTTTCTCTGTCTCGATGTTCAAACCAGCTTTGTCTAAAGCCCGCTTGAATGATTTTAACAATCCGTTGGTGGACAGATGAGGTTCTAAGTGGTCTTCAACGGGCAGGAAATATTCCTCGCCTTCATTCAGTGCTTTCCATTTCTGCAATACAGGAATACAAATTGAGGAAATCGGCACAAATCCGTCTTTGTGATTCTTTCCGTCAACTACTTTAAGTCTTTTTTGCTCTAAGTCAATATTCTGCCACTTCAACTTGCAGACTTCGGATATTCTCAAAGCGCAGAAGAAAGCTAAAAATGCTCCGACAATTATTTTCGGCTCATCTATTTTTGAAAATACTGCAATAAGCTCTTTCTTAAAGAAAACATTAGGAAATTTCTTACGTTTTCTCTTTTTTTCCTGTGTCTTACTCAAATTCCGTTTATAGTATGATTCGTGTTCTTCCATTCTAAACCTCCAATTATATTTTGTACTTGTTCTACGATTTCTTTTCCGCTCTTTGTAGAAATCATGCGTCTCCACGCATTGCTTTTGGCTTGGGCATCAGCGTACGAAATCTGTTTTTTCAAGATTTTCTGCCTAATGTGGTCAGGCACGTTAATCAAACAGAACCAATTGTATGCTGTTCGTGCATTGAAACCTTTGCTTAGAAGCAAGTCATAGATTTCTCTTTCTTTGTCTGTTAGAATTTTTCTTCTGCCTGCTGAATAATACGAACAATGACAAATTACACTTCTCAGTTGCTTGTCATTCAGCCCTTCAATTGCGGGCATCAGTTTTTGTTTTACTAATGCTATCTTTTCAAAATAGTTTTCACGTCTGCTCATGGGTTCCTCCTCACGCCCACGTCACAGAGATAAGGTCTCAAACCGCGTCATATGTAAGAACAGGTATAAAAGCTTTGTAATACCTTCCGCACCCTTTTGGGTGAATGTTGCTTAGAACTCTTCAGATTCGGGTGGATACCCACATTTAAATTAACAAGAAAGCTTTATAAATGGGCTATTGCCCCAAAATCACAGGTGTTTATGGCAGGCGAAAGAAAGGTAACAGACGTTGGAAGCATCAAGGAAGGCAGTTTAATTATCTTTGATGAGGCTGCCTGTAAAGTTGTCAGTGTTGACACCTCAAAACCCGGAAAGCACGGCCATGCAAAATACAGAATTGTTGCAGTAGGAATAATTGACGGCAAAAAAAGAGATGTTGTCATGTCGCATCAAGATGTTGAAGTTCCTATTATCGGAAAGAAAGACGCTCAAGTTTTAACAATCACAGGAAACAAAGCAAATGTAATGGATGCAGCGTCATTCGAAACATTTGATTTGGAAATTCCTGAAGAGCTGCAGGGAAAAGTCAAGGAAGGCTCAACAATAATTTATTGGGAAATACTTGAAGACAAAGTAATGAAGCAGGTTAAGGAATAAAAATGACTAAGTTTCCAGAAGCTGAGGCAAGATTAATCAAGGGGAAATTTGTGTGCAGGAAATGCAAGTCTGCAATCAGAGCTTCCAATATGATGGTAATCGCGGGCCTTGTCAAATGCAGGAAATGCAAAAGCAGAATCCTTAGACCTGTTAGAAAGAAGTGAGAAATGGACATACAAATAATCCTAGCGGTACTTTTTGTTATTTTTCTTACAGTTTTTCTTTTGATTAACAGGCAAAAGGTTGTTCTGCAGAAAATAATTCATCCAATTCTTTACATGGTTATGTTCAAGTCGAAATTCGGAATAAAATTCATAAATAAATTCGCGGACAAATACAGGGAACAGGTAAAGTTCTTTGGTTATTGCTGCATCGGTTTCGGATTTCTGGGAATGATTTACATCACAATAAATGTTTTGTATCTTCTTTTCATGATTTTTTCAGCTCCTTCGGCACCGGCCGGTGTTGCCTTTGTGCTTCCTTTTACGAACATTCCCGGAGTTGGCTACCTTTCATTTTTGCACTGGATTGTTGCAATTTTCGTTCTTGCGCTGGTTCATGAGTTTTCCCACGGAATTGTTGCAAAAGCGCACGGCCTGGAGATAAAATCATCCGGTTTTGCATTTCTTTGCCTTTTTGTTCCGATAATTCCTGCGGCGTTTGTTGAACCTGATGAAAAAAAGATGAAAAAACATTCTGATGTTGTTCAGTATTCGATTTTTGCGGCAGGTCCCATGATGAATATCTTTCTCGCTGTTTTGATTTTGATTGCAATGCCCTATGTCCTTAATCCCTCGGCACTGGCTCCTTTTGAAGACAAAATAACTGAGCCAATCGGATTTTCATTTGATATTGTGAATGAAAGTCTGCCTGCAGCACAGGCAGGACTGAAAAACGGAATGATTGTTTCTGCTGTTAATGGCAATGCCGTAAAAGATGCTCAGCAATTCGCCGAGAATATGTATTACTGTGCTGCTCCGGGAGACATTGTAAATCTTACCGCTGATGGCAAAACATATTCCATAAAAACCGAAGACAGAGACGGAAAAGCTCTTATTGGAATAAACAACATCAAGAACGAAAGAAGAGTTCTTTCCGAATATGAAAAAATAAAGCACCCATACTACTGGTTAAAGGAACTATTCAGATGGCTTTTCCTGCTCAACTTATTTATTGGCTTGTTCAATCTTCTGCCGCTTGGCATTGTTGACGGTGGTTTGATGCTTGGAACTCTTTTGAAAAGCACTTCCAAGAACGAGCACAGAGCAAGAAAGATTTGGGCAGTAATATCCACAACCCTTCTCCTTATTTTGCTTCTCAGTCTATTCGCAACATATTTTGGCAACCCTTTTTCTTTCCTTTTCAAATAGACAGATTTAAATAATAACTGCTGTTTGCATTTTTATGACAGAAAGGCCGTCGTTTGATAATAAGTTGATTATGCCTTCTCCCGATAAAACGGAAGCTGTTTTGACTGGTTTGATTGACAGAGAAGTTGCAATTCTTCATAAAAAAGGATTAGTTGAGGGTTTGGTTGTTAAAATCAACAAAAGCGATTTTGGTTATTCTTTTGAAATTGCAGAGAAAAGTTTAAGTTCAGAAAATGGCATTTATTTCTGCAAAGAACCAACTCATGAAGTGCACTGCAATCAATATGCACAAGCTCCTGAACTGAATGAGTTCGCAATGACTGATTTCGAACAACAGCATCCGACAGGCAGAATTTCACGTGACGTCAGCGTCAATTATTCGAAAGAAAAAATGAAAGTTGAAGTTCCTAAATACAGCAATGTTGATTTGCTCGCAGCGGCAATCCGCCCAAGAGGATTCTTTGATGATTTTGTTCCGAAGAAAGCTTGATTTACTTCCTAAAATAATCTTTAACTCTTTGGTCGCCCTTTGCGTTTGCTTTTGGACCCAAAGCGTAATATGTTTTTTCAGTCTCTCCGCCCCAAGAAAAGTTTCCCTTTTCTTTCCTTACTTCTTTGACAACAAATTCTCCTGTAGAAACACCCTTCTTGAGATGATAGTAAATTGAACGAAGAGTTATTGTCGGAAATATTTCTCTGTATACGCGATAAATATCATAGCCGTACATTTCTCCTTTTACGTTGAGAATTTCTACAACATTCTGTCTTATTGCTGATTTTACAGGTCTTCCTCTCCCCATGGGTTATAAAATTGTTTTATGGTTTAAAAAGTTTGTTATTATTTTCCATAAGGACAATATCAAAAGAATTATAAATAGCAAGTTAGGCACAAAGCCAGATGAAGCTGCTTCTCCTCTCAAAAGAAAATATTCCGTTAGCAAAAGCCGAAGCCGAAGCCTTGTTAAGCAAAGGAAAACTAGACCAAAATGTTCTTTTAATCAACACTAAAAAAACAACAAACAGGCTTGCACAGACAAAATTGATTGGAATTCTTCTTTTCACAGCAACAAAATCAAATTTAGAGTCAAAAATAAAGAAATTTAACTGGAATAAAATTATAAAAAGAACGTTTGCTCTGGATTTTTTGGAAAATAACAAGTCTCATCAAACATTAAGCAGAAAATACGGCGGGATGATATTCGACAATCTAAAAAATCCAAAGGTAAATCTCGAAAATCCAGGCACAAAAATAACAATAATAAAAAATAAGACAAATTATTACATCACACAGGAAGAATGGAAGAATAATGAAGGATTTTTCCACAGAAAACCAAGAACTTGGCCTGAACAAGCCCCGATAACTCTTGATCCAAAGCTTGCAAGAACGTGTGTTAACTTAACTGGCTCAAGCAGTCAGGTTTATGACCCGTTCTGCGGGATTGGCGGATTCTTGATAGAGGCTGGCTTGATGAATTTGAAGGCAATTGGCTCGGACATCGACAGCAATCTAATCAAATCGTGTTCAATAAACTTGCAGCATCACAAAATAGGCAAATATTTTCTTTTCCAGCAAGATGCGTTAAAAATAAACAAAAAATATGATTATATTGTAACAGATGTTCCGTATGGAAAGAACACAAAGAACATTTCAAATACGTTTTATGTTGATTTTTTGAACGTTTTAAAAAAAATACTCAAGAAAAGAGCCGTCTTGATGTTTCCGCATTATGCAAAAGCAGAAAACATCATAAAAAAAGCAAAACTTAAAATAAAAAGCAAAAACAGCGCGTATGTGCATGGTTCTTTGACAAGGGAAATCTTTGTCGTTGAAAAATAATTACTTTCTTTTTAAAAAATAATCTTCAACAATAGAAAATCCCTTGATATCGAGTCTGTTGTGCTTTTTCAGCTCAATGAAATCCATGAGCATGTGGAAAAGAAGGCCCAAAGCTATGTAAAAAAGCCAATGTACAGCAAACGAGAAGATAACAAGCAATGCTGCAAATTCTATTGTGTGCAAAAAAAGCAAAGGCGCTCTTTTTAATTTCCTATCGTAAAGGTCTTTCGACATTTTTACGAAATACCCGTATGCCCTTTTTATGCTCAAATCTTTTTTGCGTTTGACATAAATAAGATAATGGTCAAAGTCAGCAAGAAAACTTGATAAAAAAATCAAACATGCTCCAATTAGACCGATTCCTGGAAATAAAATATAAAGGATAGCTGCAAATATCGCTCCAAATCCTGCGTGATAGCTTGGGTACATGCTTTATCTCCTCATTCTCTTCTTTAAATTCTTTTTTATTAGCTCAGGGAAAAACCTTCCCTCATATCCGCAATTATTGCATACAAATCTATCGAAAGCAATTCCGGCACCAAGCATTTCAAAATTAGGCGAAACGTTCTGGCTCCTGCATTTCGGGCACATTCTGACTGGCCTCGGCGAGTTTCTGCTGACTATCTTCTTGGATTTTTTTCTCATTCTCTTCCTCTGCTTTTTTGACAACATCACTAATTTTGTATATTGAATCTCTGTTTACTGATAATGAATCTATTCCAATTTGAATTAAAAATTTTGCCATTTCCGGCCTTGAACCGGCTTGACCGCAGATTGAACTTTCAATATTGTATTTTTTGCACATGTTGACTACACCTAAGATTTCTCCAAGTACTGCCGGATGCATTTCATCAAACAAAGAAGATATTTTTTCGTTGTTTCTATCTATTCCGAGCGTCAATTGTGTTAAATCATTTGTTCCGAATGAAACGAAGGAAATTCCTTCCTTGCATATATCTTCAATAATCCAGCATGAAGCGGGCGTTTCAATCATGACCCCGAATTCAGCATCCTTGCAAGGTTCTAAACCGACTTCTCTCATTATTTCTTTTGCCTTTTTGACTTCATCTACATTTATTACAAAAGGAATCATGACCCCGAAATTTGTGTATCCTCTGTCATGCAGTTTTTTTATTGCTAAAAATTCTGCCTTCAAAATTCTCGGTTCATCCAAAGCACGCCTTATTCCGTGCCATCCAATCATCGGGTCTGTTTCGTGAGGTTCTTTGTCTCCTCCTCTTAATCCCCTGTATTCATCCGTTCTAACATCAGATGTTCTTATCCAGATTGGTTTTCCTTTGAAGGCATCTCCTACTTTTTTTAGTCTGTTTGCAAGCATATTTGCATATTCTTCATCTTTGTTTTGTCTGATGTATTCGGCAGGATGGATTCCATTTTCTGCAATGAGCATTTCCAGTCTGAATAATCCAATTCCGTCCGCATCTGTTTTTGCTGCCTCTTCTGCAAGTTCAGGAATGTCCATTATTAACTTTATTTTTGTATTTGTCGGTATTTTTGGTTTTATTTCCTTCTTTTCTTTGGTAATTTCTGTTTTTCCAAACACAACTTTTCCGTGAGTTGCATCAACTGTAACAACATCTCCATCTCTCAAAACTTTTGTTGCATTTTCTGCTCCGACAATGCAGGGAATCATCATTTCCCGGCTTACAATTGCGGCGTGGCTTGTAATTCCCCCTTCGTCTGTTACGATGGCAGATGCTTTTTTCATTGCCATGACCATGTCTGGATTGGTCATTGGAGCAACCATTATGTCCCCATCAATTACTTTTTTCAAATCATCTGCTGACAGAACTATTTTTACAGGACCGGAAGCAACCCCGGATGATGCTGTTAATCCGCGAACGATTGCGTCCCCGAAAACTTCTTCTGTGACTGTTCTTTCTTTTAATGTTGTGACAGCTCTTGACTGAACGATGTACACTTTATTTTTTTCAACTGCCCATTCAATGTCCTGGGGTTTTCCGTAATGATTCTCTATTTGCTTTGCATATTTTGCAAGCTTCAGAACAATTTCGTCGCTTATGACTTGCTGTCCATCAACTTCTTCAGGAATGTTCACTTTTATGTTCTTTCCGTCGTGACTTCTGAACAATCCCCACCTCTGTTTTTTCAAATTTCTTGTCTTGATTATTTCTTCTTCTTTATCAACTATGTAAATATCCGGATTTATCTCTCCGGAAACAGCAGTTTCTCCAAGACCATGAACTGCTTCAATAACAATCTCATCTAGTTTGTTTGTTGCGGGATTTACAGAAAACATTATTCCCGCCTCCTCCGAATTCACCATTTTCTGAACAACGACAGAAATCAAAACTTTCATGTGGTCAAAATTATTTTTTTCTCTGTAATATATTGCTCTTGCTGTAAATAATGACGCCCAGCACATTCTTACTGCCTTCATCAACTGCTCATTTCCTCTTACATTCAAGTATGTTGCCTGCTGTCCTGCAAAACTTGCTTCCGGCAAATCTTCTGCAGTTGCCGAACTTCGTACAGCTACAAAACTATCCTGTTTTTTTCCCCCGGTAAGTTCTTCTGTGTTCAGTGCGTCATATGCTTCAAGAATTTCTTCTTTTATTGAATCAGTAACGGGAGTCATTACAATTAATTTTTGAATCATGTTTGCTCTCTCCTGAAGCTCTTCTGTATTTTCAACATTCAGATTCGTGAGAAATTTCTTGATATCAAAAATAATTCCTGTTTTTGTGATATATTCTTTGTAAGTGTCTGCTGTGATGAAAAATCCCGGCGGAATTGGAAGGCCGATATTAAACATCTCTGCTAAATTAGCGCCTTTTCCGCCGACTATAGAAATATCTCTCTTGCCTAAGTCCTTAAACCACCTAATTCGTTCTGCGTCGGGGATAGTCCATCACCTAGAATTATGTTATTTAAAGAGTTTAAAAAGGTATCTGAGAATGTTCACTGCTTTGTTTTTGTACTGACTCCAAAAACAGAATACAATGCGCAAAATCCAGTTGCTGCTGTTATTATAAGAACTGCCGCAATAAAATAAGCAACCCCCTGCATTGTTCCTGTGAACCTATAGAATGCAGCGAGAGCAAGAACGATTCCTGAAATCATCCTAAGAAACCTGTCAATCTTGCCTTCGTTTGCCTTTGGCATTCATTATCCTCTTTCAGAAGCATTTTTAAAGATTGTGAAAGATAAGTTCTCAAAAAATCGTCTCAAAATCCTCGTTTATAATTTCAATCAAATCTATCTTTTTGTTCAGCACGATTTAGCATTAAAATAGAGTATTAACCCTTATTAAATACGTGCGTAAAATATATAAATGAACCTCTTCAGAAACAATTCATGAAAGATGTGACTCTTGTTATTTTATTTTGCTCTTTGCTGCTTTTAGTTTCATGCATGCAGAAAGATTCTGAGATTGAAGGAGAGCAGTCTATACAGGATATCATCGCCAAAACTCCTGATTTTGAAAACATTGCAAAACCACTAGTGGATGAATCTGCAGCGGAAA
This sequence comes from Candidatus Woesearchaeota archaeon, assembly GCA_016935155.1. Lineage (GTDB taxonomy): Archaea > Nanobdellota > Nanobdellia > Woesearchaeales > UBA10107 > UBA10107. Next base: position 6,715 of record JAFGRQ010000021.1, on the reverse strand, counting down.
CTGCAAACTTGCCTGCGGAAAATGAAACAGAACAGGACAACGAAACTGCCGGCGAATCTGCATTAGATTCAACAAAGATTGAGGAGACAATTCCTACAATAGAGAGAAAGTGCAGAAATTCTGCAATTTTGTATGGTGGCTGCAAATGGAATGAAGCGGAGCATCAGACATTCAACATTAAAATTAAGAGCTCTTCAAAGGAAACAATACCTGGCGTTTGGATGATAATCACAGGAGAATCCGGCGGAGTTTTGTATGTTAAAAGAACAGAAAATATCGCAAGTCTCACTTTGAGAACCTATGTGTTGAATTACGAAGACATGAAAAAAGAAGTCGGCGAAATTAAAAGAATTGAAATTCTTCCAATCGAAGACATTAACGGCACAGAATTTGCGTGCCTGAATCAAAGAGTTTATACAATTCCTGAAGCATACTGCAAACCTCACGAGGCAATACGCCTTAATGACGACGGAACAATAAATGAAACGGGATAAATTCTAGAAAAAATTAAATAAAAAATAAAAAGAAAATCAAAGAATTACTTCTTTGACTCTACTCCCCAAACCGCCTTTAGAGCAACGACTACTGCTGCAGCTCCAACGAAGAACGAGAATGCCTGAACAGATGATCCAAGCAACGTTCCCAGTTTTGGAATCAATGTGTCAAGCGTTGATAATCCGCCTGAACCAAATGCTAGCAATGCAATTGCTGCTACCAAGAATCCTACCACTTCTTTAGCTGTTACATTGACCAATCCTACGATTAAACCAAGAACAACAAGAATAACAGGAATCCATTTGTTTGATGCGTAACCGGCTTGCAATGCTGCTCCAATACCTACAAGTATAGAAACTACAGCACCAATCAAGAACGCCCAATCCGTTAAACTTTTTGATTTTTTCATTAAACACCTCCTTCTTTCTTCTGAACACTTGCTTTTTTTAAATTTTATGCAGGAAAAACAGCCGAAATGCCCAAAAACAGCAAAATTGGGGCGAATACTGCATTAACAAAGGCTTTTTAAATACGCGCCAAAATTCTAAAATGCATGCCCCACGAATTAATAATAACAGAGAAACCAAGTTCTGCGAAAAAAATAGCTGAAGCGTTGGCTGACGGCAAAGTAATAAAAGAATCAAACCAGACTGTTCCATACTACTTAGTTACCCATAAAAATAAAGATATTGTAATTGGTTCTGCTGTTGGTCACTTGTACGGATTGGCTGAAAAAGTAAAAGCCGGATGGAAATATCCTGTTTTTGACATTGAATGGAAAGATTCTTCTGAAAACAGCAAGAAAGCAGATTACATAAAAAAATACATTACAACACTTAAGAAACTTGCAAAAGACGCTACTGAATTTACTGTTGCAACTGACTACGATATCGAAGGAGAAGTTATTGGTTTGAACATTGTTAGGTTCATCTGCAAAAAGAAAGATGCAAACAGAATGAAGTATTCTACTTTAACAAAACCAGATTTGGTGAAATCCTACGAAACAAAAGCAAAAACTCTTGATTGGCCTCAGGCAAATGCCGGTGAAACAAGACATTTCCTGGATTGGATGTACGGAATCAACTATTCAAGAGCTTTGAGCCTTGCAATAAAAAATGCCGGACAGTTCAAAATAATGAGCATAGGGAGAGTTCAGGGCCCTGCACTAAAAATTTTAGTGGACAAAGAAGAAGAAATAGGAAAATTTGTTCCTGTTCCATACTGGCAGCTAGAATTACATGGTTCTGCCAAGACGGGAGAAATTACTGCATTGCACGTCCAGGATAAATTCTGGGAGAAAGAAGAAGCTGAAAAATCATTAAAAAATTGCAAAGGGCAGAAAGCCGCAATCAAAGAAATAACAAAAAACAAATTCAAGCAAAATCCCCCAACTCCTTTTGATTTGACAACACTTCAAATGGAAGCGTACAAAACATTGGGAATTACTCCTCAAAGAACGCTGGAATATGCCCAAACACTTTACACAGAAGGTTACATTTCATATCCAAGAACTTCTTCTCAAAAATTACCCAAAGAACTTAATCTAAAAAACATTTTACAAGAACTTGGAAAAAATGCAACGTATGCTCCTCTGGCGAAAAAAGTTTTGGCCGGAAAATTAGTTCCAACCCAAGGAGAAAAAGAAGATCCTGCGCACCCGGCAATTCACCCAACAGGAATTCAGCCTAAAAAATTAGAAGACCGAGAAGCAAGAGTTTACGATTTGATTGTCCACAGATTCTTTGCAATATTTGGAGAGCCTGCAACAAGAGAAACGCAAAAAATAACAATTGACGTCAACAAAGAACTATTCACAGCATCCGGAACAATAACTGTTGAAAAAGGATGGCATGAACTTTACGGAAAATATGTTATGCTCAAAGATGAAGAGCTTCCAAAGATGAAGGAAGGAGAGGAAATTAAAGTCAAGGAAATAAAACTTCTCAGCAAGGAAACATCTCCTCCAAAAAGGTACACTGCGGCATCAATAATTAAAGAACTTGAAAAAAGAGGGCTTGGAACAAAAGCAACGAGAGCTTCGATTATCGAAACACTCTACCAACGAGGATATGTTAATGAAGCAAGCATACAGGCAACGGAACTGGGAATAAAAATATGCCACATCATTGAAAAATACATGCCGGAAATGCTTGATGAAGAACTTACAAGACACTTTGAAGACGAAATGGAAGGAATAAGAGAAAGAAAATTCACGGAAGAAAAAGTTTTGGATGAAGCAAAATCAGCCATAATTAAGATTCTTGAAAAATTCAAAAAGAACGAGTCTAATGTTGGGCAGGAACTTCTGAAGGCTACTCTTGAAACAAGAGATGAAATGAGTTATGTCGGGAAATGCAACCGCTGCGGAACAGGAGATTTACAAATTAGAAGAGGAAAATATGGCTTTTTTGTTGCATGCAACCGTTATCCTGAATGCCAGAACACATTTGCTCTGCCTCCTTTTGCAAAAGTAGTTCCGGCTAAAAAAGAATGCCCTGTCTGCGGTTCTCCCATGGTGAAAATAATCAAAGCAAGAAAGCAGCCTCAGGAAATATGCATAAATAAAGAATGCCCAACAAAAAAACAGCTGGAAGATGAAGCTCCAAAATTGCCTCCCGAAAAAATGAAATGCCCTAATTGCGGCGGTCAATTTGTATTAAAACAAAGCTTTTATGGAAAATTCTATGGATGCTCTAATTATCCAAAATGCAGAACAATGATGAAATTAGACGGAACAGTTGTTCAGCCTAAATTCCAACCGAAAAATGATGGGAAAACGGCAGGAAAAAGCAAAAAAGAAACTGCTCCTAAAAAACCGAAAAATAAGCTTGAGAAAGAATAAAAATGAAAAACAAATCAATCATAATCGCAGGATTTATATTGTTGATTGCAGTCATTCTAATCATGGCAAACAACAAGGAAAACAGAACTGCTTTATTTGAGACAAGCATGGGAAATTTTACAGCAGAATTATATGAAGACAAAGCACCAATATCAACTGCAAACTTCATTCAATATGCAGAATCCGGTTCTTATGACGGAACAATATTTCACAGAGTTATTCCAAAATTCATGGTTCAGGGAGGGGGTTTCACTCCTGACGGAAAAGAGAAACCAACAAGAGCTCCGATAAAGAATGAAGCAAAGAACGGATTAAAAAATGAAGTTGGAACACTTGCAATGGCAAGAACAAATGTTGTTGATTCTGCAACCAACCAGTTTTTCATAAATGTTGACAACAATGATTTCTTGAATTATCAAAACGAGGCAAACTACGGATATGCTGTTTTCGGAAAAGTTATTTCAGGGATGGATGTTGTAAATAAAATTGCAATGGTCAAAACAGAAACAAGAGGCTATTACGAGAACTGGCCCGTTGATGATGTAGTTATAAAGAAAGTGACAATTCAGATGAAAAACTAGCCTTCTCCACAGTAATATTTATATACCGAAAGGCCCTAAAAAGCCATAATGACCCCAATGAGAAGAGGACTAGACCTATTTGTAATTCTTAGCTTGTTGTTGATGCCTTTCGCTTTCGCTGCTCACACGGCAGTTGTTTCAGCAGATTCGGTCTCGGTTTATGAAACAAATTCTGCAAATTTAACGTTAGATATCGAAAATGATTTTGCAAGCACATCAACAATAAATCTCGTTGATGTTCTAACGGCCGGCTTCAGCATAAATGAAATAATTGCTTTAATCGATTGGTCAGTCGAAAACAACAATTCAATTAAATTCTCAACAAGTACTGCAGGAATAAGCAATTGGGGAAGCCAGAAATTTGGATTTGGAATAAGCGCAGGGAATGTTGACCAAGATACGACATATGATTGGACAATCACAACAACAGATACGAATGCTGAATCACAAGCAAATATAATTCAACTAACAATCCTTAATGATGCAACTCCTCCAGAAATAACTGCAACAACTCCTGGTCCTTTCAATCTCGGAGCAAATGAACTATTCTCCATAACTGCAAACGACCCAGAAACAGGAATAAGCGGTTCTGAATTAAAAGTATCAAACTGCGATGAAATATACAACAACGAAACAAACACAAGCGCTGTTGAATACGAAACAATAACTTTGCTTTGCGAAAACGGGGTTTGTTCTTCGACTCAAGATTTAAGCTCATGGGATGAAGGAGATGTTTGCTTTAATTTTAATGTTCATAACAACGGCGGAGAAACTTCAAATTCAGGAGATTTAATAAGCATAATAGACAGAACCGCTCCGATTGTGACGCTCATTTCTCCAGAAACAGATGCATTCTTCGATGTGACGATGGTTCAATTGAGTTTCAATGCTGTCGATAATTATGACACAGAACTTGAATGTGAAGTTAGCATCGATGGAATCACAAATGCAATGACGGCAAACGGAGATGCTTCGTACGATGCGGTATTCACTGACGGAATTCATACATGGAGCGTTTCATGCACAGATGAGGTTGATTTGGTTGGAACATCTGAGGAAAGAACATTAACAGTTGATACTTTGGCTCCAAACATAACATTAACTGCTCCTTCTATTGTCGACAGAGGAACAAATGCGGTAATTACTGTTGAAATTACTGATGCTGGAGTTGGTGTTGATACAAATTCAATATCTGCTCAATTGATTGATACATTAGGAAATATAACTGACGTTGAAATTGTTGACGGAACAATCACAATACCAACAACAGTTGAAACTCTTCCTGGAATTTACACAATAATTATTGATGCAGCCGACAATCTCGGACATGAAGCAGAAAATGCTGTTCAATTCAGAGTAAGAGAAACGTTCACAATAACAGCAAGCATAAATCCAAATCAGATTGATGCAAGCACAGAAAATAACACATTGTATTCAACATTAACTGGAACAATTGCAAAAGATGATGGAAGCATTCCAACAGGAATGGTAAGTGCAGTTTTAATCATGTCAACAGAAGACCTTGAAATAAACAACGAAACAGGAGCATTTACAACACAGGTTCAAATTCCAACAGAAAACGGAGCTTACATAATTACTGCAACTTACGTTAATGGAGAAGATTCATTCAATGCGACAGCAAGTATTGCTGTTGGCCCGTACTGCGGAAACAACGTTGTTGACGAAACAGAAGAATGCGATGGTTCAACTGATGCCGTTTGTTCAGACTACGGATTCAGCTTAGGAACAACAAGCTGCACGAATACATGCACAATAGATACGTCACAATGCTCTAATCCGCCGCCAAGTCCGGGAGGCGGAGGGGGAGGAGGAAGAAGACACAGTTCAGTGAACGTTCCTTTTGTAACACCTGCCGAACCAGCAATTGTTGACAGACCCACAACCGGCGGAATAATAGAAACTCCTCCAGTTGAAGAGACTCCAAAAGAAACTGAAAAAAATCTTGCAAGCGGAGATTTAATTACTGGAAGCGCGGTTGTTGAAGAAAATACATTTGGTCTCGGAGCTGCGTGGGCAGCTGTGACTGATTACGTAGGAGGACTTAACCAGACTCTTTTGGCAGCTTTGCTCATACTTGCCCTTCTATTGTACTTCTTTGGATGGAAAAAAGACAAAGATGAATGGGATGGCTACTTCAACAGATACGGCCACAAGTAATCGGCAGCTGGTTTTGAAAATTCTCCTGTAAAAAATGAAAAAAGAGCTTTATTCGTTGATTTTGGGAATGCTTTATGTTTTTGTAGCATACGGAACTACAAAAATATTTTTTTCGAATGAAGCATGTATTTCGATTACAATGATTGTAATGACGAGCCTTCTTTTTGTGCCTTCAATTTCGAGATTCCTGACCAGAAATGTGAAAATTGAAACAAAAAATAGCGCTGTGCGTTTTTTCAGAACTTACAAAACACTCATGTGCATCTTTTTGTTCCTTTTCATAGGAATCTTTGCTGGTTACCTCATTATCGGCAGCTTTGCTCCGGAATCGATAAGCTACCAGGACAAAATAATTCAGCAGCAAAATGCACTTGCTGTAAACAAAGAAATTTCAGATACAAACAAGCTCTTCGGCATTATCATGAACAACATTGAAGTCATAATTATTTCCTTCGTGGTGTCACTTTTTTATGGTGCGGGAGCATTTTTCTTGTTGGTAAGAACGGCAAGTGTTTTTGCCTCATTTATTCTTGGTTTTTCATCGATGATTGCGAAAAGCACTCAAACAACAGCCTTGCTTCTTTCGGTTCATTTTGTGCCGGAAATATTCGGGTTCATT
>JAFGRQ010000020.1 GCA_016935155.1 Candidatus Woesearchaeota archaeon | reverse complement strand
TCGATATCAACAACTTCGTCTCCGACATAAAATGTGTATCCCCGGTTCAGTTTTCTTTCCTTAATTGCATTCATTAATTTAGGAACCTTGTTGAATCTTCTTGCGGCTTCTTTGACAATATTCTGCCTCCCATAAATAAAATCGAATAAATCTGCAATTTTATTCTCTCTCAAAATTATTTCAACTGTTTCTTTTATGTTTCTTGTAACAATCCCGTTCAAATATCCTTTTTCTTTTGATTTCAGCAAGACTTCTTCAATTCCGTCATAAATTTTTATATTGTGAGCCTCCTGCTTTATTTTTTCAGTTATTTCCTTGTTCATTTTGTAAATTTTGTGAAGTTTATACCAGGAAAGACCCTGCTGTCTCAGAATTTTGAAATCTCTTTCATCCCTTAACTTCATTATTCTCCTAAGAGAAATGTTTCTTATTCCGTATTTCTCAGCTCCTGCATTCAAATGCGCATGAATTCTTAATGGAGTCTTGGCAATCGTCCCGTCAAAATCGTAAATAACAGCTTTGTACATTTTACTGAACCAATATTGCCGGTTTTCCAGGAGAAGCATTCTTAGCTTTCTGTTCTTTTGAAGTTTCCGCAACAACAACTTCAACTTTTGCATTGAATATTTTTTCAATAAATTCTGAATTCTGTTTTAATGACTTCAATTCAGTTTCCTGGTCTAAAACAACCGAAGGTAATTTTCCGGCATCCTTCATAACTGCAGGAACAATCTTCATAATCTCCTGGCCATATTTCTTCAAGTCAGAACTCATCAATTCTTTAATAACATCTCCTGGATTTCTTGTTTTCTCCAGCAATTCTTTTAATTTGGTAAAGAAATCGTATTTCCATTTTGGAGAAACAATCAAAATTATCTTTGACAACTTGTCAATGTTGGCAAGTTCTTTTACTTTTGCTATATCTCCAGTAATTGCAGAAATTATTTCTTCTGCAGCTTCTGCTTTCTCATCAATCTTGCTTTCATCATATTTTGGCCACGATTCTGTGCTTATGAAAGGCTTGTTTCCTAGCTTCTCCCACATTTCTTCAGTTATGTGCGGGCAGAATGGATGCAAAATCTTCAGGAACGATTCAAAATCGCTTTTGGAAATTTCTTCTTCCAAATTACCAAACAATTCTCTTAACTTTATGACTGCTAAGTTGTATCTGAAGTTCTCTATATCTTCTGAAATTCCTTTTATTGTTTTATGAAGCTTGCTTTGGACTTTCTTGCTTGATTTTCCTAATTTTACCGAATCAGCATATTCAATAACTCTGTTCAAGAACTTGTTTGTTCCTTCAATTCCCTTGTCGCTCCAGTTTATGTCTTTATCCGGGCTTGCAATTGAAACCAAAAACAACCTTGCTGAATCAATTCCGTATTTTTCTGAAATAACTTCAGGAAGAACAACATTACCTCGTGATTTTGACATTTTTTCGCCGTCATCTGCGTGAAGCATTCCTTGATTGAACAAACTAATTGCCGGTTCATCTATTTTTATCAATCCTAAATCTCTAAGGAATTTTGTATAGAACCTTATGTAAATCAAATGCATGCAGGCATGCTCTTTTCCTCCAATATAAGTATCTACTTTTCCCCAGTACGCTGCTTTTTTCTTGTCGAAAATTTCTTTTTGGTTGTGTGCATCCATGTATCTCAAATAATACCATGAAGAATTAACGAAAGTATCCATCGTGTCGGTTTCTCTTGTTGCTTTTCCTCCGCATTTTGGACAAGTTGTTTCCAAGAAAGGCTTGTATTCCCTCAAAGGACTTTCTTTGTCTGTGAAATGAATTTCATCTGGAAGTCTAACTGGCAAATCTTTTTCTGGAACGGGGACTGCTCCGCATTTTGAACAGTTAATTATTGGAATTGGAGTTCCCCAGAATCTCTGTCTTGAAATTCCCCAGTCTTTTAACCTGTAATTCGTTGTTTTCTTTCCAAGACCTTTCTTTTGCAAATGCTCAGTTATTTTAGCGATTGCATCCTTGCTGTTTATTCCGTTAAATTCTCCTGAATTTACTAATTTTCCCTCTCCAGTGTAAGCGCGAGTATTTGTTAAATTTCCTTCAATAACTTGCTTTATTGCAATTTTGTATTTTTTGGCAAAATCAAAATCTCTTTGGTCGTGAGCAGGAACGGCCATTACCATTCCAGAACCATAATCAGCTAAGACAAAATTTCCTGCATAAACCGGAACTTTTTCTCCGGTCAAAGGATGTTCAGCATAAGAACCTGTGAAAACTCCTTCTTTTTCCATCGTATCTAATTCTTCTTCGCTAACTGCGTTCTGTTTTTTAACAAAAACTTCAACTGCTTTCTTGTTTTCTTTTGTAACTAGGCTCATCAATTTAGGATGCTGTGCAGAAACAACAACAAATGTAACTCCGAACAAAGTATCTGCTCTTGTTGTAAATATTTTCCAAGTTTCCTTGTTTATCTTGAAATTTATTTCTGTTCCGTGGCTTTTTCCAATCCAGTTCTTCTGCAATTTCTTGATTAAATCAGGCCATTCTATTAATTTATCAAAATTGTTCAATTCTTCAACATAAGCTGTTGTTTTCAAGAACCACTGACTTAGATTTTTTACTTCAACGCTTGTATCTCCATGATATTCGCACTTTCCGTTATGAACCTGTTCATTTGCCAAAACAGTATTGCACTTAGGACACCAATTTACAGGAGATTCTTTCTTGTAAGCTAATCCTTTGTCAAACATCTTCAAGAAAATCCACTGGTCCCACTTGTAATAGTCTGGCTTGTGAGTTTCAACCATTCTTGACCAATCGTAAGATAATCCCAAATTCTTCATTTGCTTTATGTAGTGTTTGACTGCATCTTCTGTGAATTTTTTTGGATGAGACTTTGCTTTTATTGCAGCATTCTCTGCAGGAAGTCCAAAACTGTCAAATCCCATTGGATGAAGAACATTGAAACCATTCATTATCTTGAATCTTGCAAATATATCTCCTATGCTGTAATTCAAAGCATGACCCATATGCAAACCAGAGCCCGAAGGGTATGGAAACATTTCAAGAACGTAGTATTTTGGCTTCTTTGAATCTTCAGTTACTTCAAAGAGCTTAGCCTTTTCCCATCGCTCCTGCCACTTCTTTTCTATCTTGGCAAATTCCATAAAATTGGGGATAGAAGGCTCTATTTAAAGGTTTTTAACATCACTAAGTGATTTTTTATCATATTCTCTGATTAACCATATTTTTGATGCGGGAAGTTCTTTAAAATATTTTTTTGCAAGCTTTTCCAAAGTTTCATCACAAAGCCACACATCAATCTCACTAGTGATTCCTTGAGATCTTGGATCATTAACAGCCATAGTCCATTTTTTGGAATTATAAAGACCAAATGAGTTTCTTGTCCTTTGCTGTATTCCAATCATTTTGCGATAACAAAGGTTAAGTGATGGTCCGTAAAACTCAGGACCGGGTTCAGAAAAGAAATGAAAATGACGCCATGTTTTTACATTCAATTCGACATTTGGCATTGTTGGCGCTTCTGAAGCGATTTTTTTTAAAATATTTTCTATTTGTTTTGCTCGCTCTAACTTCCCTTGCATTTCTTTTGCTGGGATTAATTTTGGTTCCCCAACAACACAAATTTTTGCCATATTTGTGCTAATTCTGACTCATTTATAAACTTTTCTACTCATAAGTAACAAAAGCAGTAGAAGGCTCTATTTAAAGGTTTTTGAGGGTTTCGGGGCGTTTTGATCTTGACGCATATACCTACTTTAAAGGAGTAACATATGGTAAGGTTTATATAGTAACACAAAGATTACTTGGGAAGACATGATAAAATACCACACATCGTTCACTGAAAACTACGGACTTGGTTATGGTATCTCATCTAAAGCACACGTAAGTTCTGAAAAAATCAGGAAATTTTTAAAGACATTGAATCCAAAACATGTGCAGTCCGAAAAAGGCGATTTAAAACGTGAAAAGTTTGGTTTTGGTTCTCAGATAATAGATAAATGCACAGACAAATACTTATACGAATTCAAAACAGGATGTGTAGAAGTTATCGAAAAATATTCGGATGACTGTACTATTTGTCAAGGCGAGGCTGAAGGAACAAAAACAATCGACATCTCTGTAATGCTTTTGGGAATTCCAGAAAGAAGCAAACTTGAAACTGCAATTAAGTCCGCAATGAAAGAAATGAAACTCAAAGAGAAGAAATAAAATGAACATCAGCTCACCAGTCGGCGTTGTAAGAAACAATGAGTTCGTTACAGACCAGCTAATGGACAGATTGGATCTTGGATTTCAGCCGAGCATTCACTTGGGTGCTGTCAAAAATGACGAACATATGAAGATGCTGGCGAAGTTTCTGAAAAAACATACAGAAAAAACAGGACAGCCGGTTTATGTTGATTTTGTTGCAAATCTTCTTGACCCAAGAATCGGACAGGGGGAAATAAACGATATTTGCTTGGAAGATTCTCTTTCTAAACTAAGACTCGTGGAAGCATTTGCTGACGAAGCAAAAAATGGCAGAATAGAGGTTGGCAGTATTGACATTAGACCATCAATGATTTGTCCGGTTACAGATATAAACGGACCATCGTGTAAATTTAGTCCCGAACAGTACGAGATTTTCCTAAATCAAAACTTGGAAAGAATTGTAACCGTTGCTAATAAAGCTTCAGAGAAGGGAATCAAGGTTTCAACCCAAAACTATCACAGGAATGCATTCAATTTCTACAGAGAACCAAATCCTGAATTCAAAAAAGCCGATCCAAGATGGAATGGAAATTACTCGTTAGGCCTCGGCAACGATTTAAACAATTTGGGTTTGATTCTGTCAAGTACACAGGAATTAAATGAGTTTTTCAAAAATGCCAGAAATGTCGGTCTAAATCTCGATATCGAACATCTGTGTCAGGCTGCTGAATATGGATTTGTATATTATTTAGATAAACCATCAACACCACAAAAGAAGCTTATTGGCGAACTAAATGAAAAGGAGAAGGAAATATTAAAAAACGTATATGGAATGACTGCTGCAGATGACACGGTCTTATTTGACTATTCTCAATTAACAGATAAAGATTTAAAATTCTTGAATAAGTTTGGATTTATTGTCAGAGATGGACAGCCAATAGTTTTTAATTCAAAAAGAACCATCAGAAAAGAATTGGAAGAACTTGACCCTTCAATCAGAATCGAAAGTGTTGAAGCAGGAAGACAAGTCACAATGTTTTATACAGATATCGTAGATGGAAAACCTGTGAGAAAGATTGGTTCTCACATCTCATTTTATCTGCCAAAATATGTTAATGATGAACAAACAAGACAGCGCTTGATTAGACAATCAAATGATTTACTGACGTACGCATTAAGCTATGTAAATAAAAAGTTTGGATTAAATGAAATATCAACAGCATACCAAGTTGGCGATGAAAATGGTGTTGTATATGGCGGACCTGTTTGGAGAGCAGATGCTACTTCTTCAAAAACTGAACTTGAAAAAATACTCAAAACAATAGAAGCAAAAAAAGAAGTTGTTGTTCCTGAAACGGATATTGTACATTTTTGATAATTTCTAGAACTTGACAGTCAATAAAACCAACCCCGCAACTGTTAGTACAATCCCGAAAATATTCCATGCTGTCATCTGAGAACCGAACAAGACAACAGCTACGAGAGAAATAATAATCAGTCTTGATGCTCCTATTGCTTCTGAAAATCCTGGATTTGGGGCTTCTGCAAGTGCTTTTACAGAAAACAAGTTCCCGCCATAGCTCAATGCTGCTGCAACAAGCAAGATCAATATAGCAATCCAGCTTGGAAACATTTCTTTTTTAGTTATTACGTTGTGGGCAAAATAAAACAAGAAACCAAATAAAAACACAAACATCAGAATGATTGAACTGTCTAATTTCATAACCGTTGCTTTCTTGAATATCAATGTCATTACAGAGAAAAGCAAAACAGATATCAAAGCATAAGCAATCCAATTCATATGTTTCTTTGTTTTTTTCATGTATTTATACCTTTCTACAGTCCCTCTTGGTTCTTAAGCATTTCGAACAGTCCTTCTGGAAGAACTGGTTTGCCGTTCTCAACAACATAACGGTAAGGCAAAATTATTTCTTCTCCGTCATTTGTTTCTAAGCTTATTGTATCTTGGAATTTAATTTCATTAAGTTTTTTTCCGTTTAAAATCATGTGTGTTACTAAAACAGCAGTATCTGTGCTCATTTGCTCCTGCCCTAAATTTCTCATATCAAACAAATTGTGCAGAACTTTTGTTCTTCCTTGTGGTGGATTGTCTCCGAGAATTCCCCCGAATACAAAACAATCAAACTTTTTTGCATCAGAAGGTTCTAATATTTTGTCTGCAACCATTTCCATTAAACAAGCGTTCTTCAAATTCATGCTTCTGACGCTTTCTTCGTGGACTTCTCCATACTTAGATATTTTATGATGCTCTGCTTTAGAAACATTTGTAAAAATTAAATTCTCCTTTCCAACAACTTCAGACATGTGCTTGTACTCTAGAATGCACCATTCCCAGACTTCATCTTCAAGATGTTCTATTATGTATTTCATAATTTGAAATAAATTTTTACAATTAATAAATTTAATTGAAATTTTTAAATAATAGCTGAACTGCGCAACTAGCACTCAGCAGACGCGCCCGATCTTCCTTTTTTAATTAGTTTTAATGGTTCTGTAAATTTAAGCTTAAATAAAAAAAAGAAGAGAGTGTTGTAATGCTTGTTCGACAGAGATGCATAAATAAATTTAAGCTTTCTTGAACTGTGCAGCAACGTCAATCAAGTCAACGTGTCCCATGAACAATGCTCTGCAGCAGTACCTGTCCAATTTCAAGTCGTCAAGAACTTTCTTCCTGTCTTCTCCTTTTTCAATTCTCTCTTTGAATTCTGCCCACAAATGAGCGACTGGTTTTCCGCAGCTGTAGCATCTAATCGGTATCATCATAGTTAATCACCTGTATGATTTCTGCACTTTTGCACGTGCATTTCCTCTGGTATTTGGCTTTCTTGCTTCTCTCTGACGAACGTCAGCGACAAGCAATGTTCTGTCATAATCAAGGAATGTCTTTTTCAATTTTGGATTTACTTCAACGAGGCCTTTTGCGATTGCGAGTCTTGCTGCATCTGCCTGTGAAATAGCTCCTCCGCCATTGACATTTATGTCAATGTCCAGTTTACTTGCGGTTTCTACTCCAATTATTAATGGTTCTTGGATTTTAAGTCTTACAAATTCTGAATTTATTGTTGAAAGAGGGCATGAATTTATCTTTATTTTTCCAGTTCCTTCTCTTATTGTAGCTCTTGCTACTGCTTTTTTTCTCTTTCCGGACGTTGCTATGATTTTGCTCATTGTATCGCTCCCAAATGCTTGCAGAGTTCACTTAATCTTATGAATTTAACAAGCTGTCTTTCTTTTATGTCTGCATTCTTTACTGTTTCAGTTTTCTTTCCTTCGAATTCTTTTGGTGTTCCTATGTAGCACATAATTCTCTTGAATGCATTTATTCCTTTATTGTCCTTGTGAGGAAGCATCCCTCTTATTATTCTTCTCAAGAATCTGTCTGGCATTCTTGAAATGAATGGACCGTGTCCGGGTGTTCCTCTCGTGGTGATATTGTGATGATAATCTGCAATTATGTGGTTTCTTTTTCCTGAAATCACTGCATTTTCGCAGTTTATAATATCAACTTTGTTTCCAAGCAGAGCCTGCTTAGCTGCAACTGCTGCCAATCTTCCAGCCACTAAATCTGTTGCGTCTATAATCATGCCAGCAACCTCACATCTTTTGCTTTTGGATTTTTCTGTGCAAGTTCAACAATTGACATAACATTTCCCTTTGCCTGTTTTATCTTTTCAATTGCTGACTGTGAAAATGAGAATGCCGCTACGTTAACCTTGTGATTGATGTCTCCCGTTCCAAGAACTTTTCCTGGAACAATTACGAATTCTCCGTCTTTTGTATTCATTGCAAGCGAAAACACATTTACAAGCCTTTTTTTCCTCGTTGGGAGAAGCAGGTCATCTGCCACCCTTTTCCAAAATTTGCTTTTGTTCTCGCTGCTGAATTTATACAAATCAAGAACTAGCTGCCTTAGATTTGAATTAGTTTTTTGTATTCTCATTACTGTGTCGCCTTCACGAATTCGTCACTCTGTTTTTTTAGGATTTGCACTGCTGTTTTCATTATTTCCTTGATGCTCAGCTGTCCAAACGTTTCTACTGTGAAAATGAAATTCTCTTCGTTGTGGTCTATACTCACAACATCATTGCACACGCCGTCGCACGCATCAACTAAATTCAATTCAACAATTTTTTTATCGCTAATCTTGTTCCCTTCAAAAATCTGCGGAGGATATTTTTCTTTGAATTCAGCGAATTTTGGACTGCTGTTGTTGACCTTGACTGTCGGTTCATAGGTGTAATAAACATATCCGGGAGACCACTTTGCATGTTCTCTTCCATACCCCAAAACAGCAGTTGCCGTCAATTCCAGCTCCTGCCCTTTGAGTAATTTTACTATCGGAGTTTCGGGATATACCGGAACCACTGCCGGGTCCTTTGATTTCAAATCAGATGCATACACTATGC
>JAFGRQ010000019.1 GCA_016935155.1 Candidatus Woesearchaeota archaeon | reverse complement strand
GTCATATGGTGACGGACAACCTGAAGAAAATTGAATTGGTGCAGCTTGATTTGTGCAGCCGGAAGCGAGCAAAAAGACAAGCAAAACAAATGCATAAATAAAAAACTGTCTCGATTTGATTATTTTCACAATTGTTTTGTTTGGTTTACTTTATTTAAATTTAATTAAAAGAAATTTATTTCTTAGCAGGTGCAGCTGGTGCTCCGCCAGGTGCAGCTCCTGGTGCTACTGCGGCCTTTCCAGTTCCAAGCAATTTGTCGATAACTGTTCTTGAGATTCCAACTTCGACCATCTTTGCTTTTATCATTCCAGTAGCTTTTCCTTCCATTTCCTTCATGATTTGGTTTGCAAGAGCTTCTTCTGCTGCGTGTCTCTTTTCTGCTTCTGCAGCCAATCTTACTTTCTCTTCTTCCAGATGTTTCAATTCTTCTGCAGTTAATTCTGTCTTTTCTGCTTTTATTTCTGCATCGAATTTTCCTTCATTAACTTCTTTGATAACTTCTCTTGGGTCTTTTCCTTCAACAATGATTCCCATTGACAAGCAAGTTCCAAGAATCTCTTTGACTTTGTCTTTCAGTGTTTTTCCGGCTAAAGCATCTTCTTTCATTTTTGCAACTTTGATTATTTGTTCAATCATCAAGTCAGCAACTTTATCCAGTTTTGCTGAACCGGAACCTAATTCAATTTTTCCCTCTGCTTTAAGCAAAGCAGACGCAGGAGGAGTTCCCACGCTAATGTCGAATGATTTGTCAGAAGCATCAAAAGTTATCTTGACAGGCACTTGCATCCCGTTGAAAGCTGCTGTTTTTTCGTTTATCTTCTTGATAACATCAGCTACATTAAGTCCAGTAGGTCCTAAAGCAGGGCCCAAAGGAGGAGCAGCGCTTGCTCTGCCGCCTGCAATCATAGCTTCAACTGTTTGCTTTGCCATGATATTTTGGTCTTTGGGTTAATTTATAAAGCTTTTGGGTGGCTTTAAGGTTAGGTTTAAATATGATTTGAATATTTTGGGGTTGGAATGGAAACACCAGAATTGACCAGAGAACTTTTGCAAAGTTTAGGCGGGATGCTGTTATTGGACGTTGTTGATAATTTCGGAACCGACATTGAAAACAAATATTCTCCGATTCTTCAGAACAAGATTACTGAAAGAATGAATGAGGCTCTGCGTGAATTCTTCAATGATATGTTGATATTCAGACCAGTCGCGTCTGCACGTTCATATTTCAGCGACGAATTCAAGATGCCTGTATTTGATGTTTATTGCAATGTCGACGGAGAAAGTCATACTTGGACAGGGCCATTAAATAAAAAAACACTTGAAAATATACTTCACTTGAAAAGAATATGAAAAAATAATAAGATAATCTTAAATATGACTCCTTTATCAGCAAACTCATGCCAATTACAACAAATTTCCATCAAGTATATTTTGCAAGCATTTTATCTGATTTAGCTACAAAAAAATTACATAAGATGTATGACGAACGATTTCCAAATAAACAACAACAGATATTTTTAGGAAATCATCTTTCTGAATTGGTTGAGAAATATTATTCTTTTCTTCCATATCTTAAGATGAGGATAATTGCCGATAAGGTTAAAGAAAGCCCACTTTGTTACGTGGAAGTAGATGAATAAAAAGATAAAAAAGAAATGCTTACTCTTCTTGTCCTTCTCTTCTGATAACTCTGATTGCATCCATTTTCAACGTGATTGGAATAGGTACTGCTGCGTCTAACAACACAACAACAACTTCTCCTTTCACGGTGTCAACTCTTTGAACTTTACATTGTTCTCTTTTCAAAGTTCCAGAAATGATTTCAGCAATATCGTTCTTCTGAATGTTCATTTCAGCAGGAGCCTGTTCAAATTGATGTTCAAGCTCTTTCAGTTCAACTTCTTTAGGCAATATTCCGCGGGCATAAGGTATTCCTTGTGCAGCTTGTTCTGCATCACTTCTTGACGCAGCTTCCAGGAAAATGTAGCCCCTCATTCCATGAGGATGAATCACAGAAAAAACATTCAGTTTTTTCTTCTTGACATTGGATGTAAGAAAATCCATGACTTGCTCTTCTCTGTTTGCCGTTGCCCTTAATGCAAAAATGTGTGTATTTTGTTCTTCTTCCATGTTCTCACAAAAATAATTGTTTTATCATGGCTATTATAAAACCAATGATTCCAATGACAGCCATTCCAAGACCAGATACCTTGACAATTGTCATAAATTCAATCTTGTCTGGTTTCTTTGTCACAGTCAAGACTCTAACGCATTCATTGTAGAATCTCTTCACTTTCTGCAACAGTGTTGGGTTTGGTTCATCCATGATTAGTCTACAAATTCAATTCCAAGTTCATTCTCAATTTCTTTTTTCTTCTCCTTGGTAATTTTTCTTTTAGGCCCGAAGATCTGAGCCGATTTAACTCCTGTAATTATAAGCAAAGCTCTTACAGTGCCTGCTAAGTCCTCACTTATTTGAGCTCCCCATATAATTCTTGCGTCTTCATCGAGAGCTTCTGAAACGGTCTCGACAACTTTTCTTGCTTCGTCCAGCGTCATGTCAGAGCCGCCGCAAACATTTATTAGCGCTCCGCTTGCTCCTGAAACATCAACATCCAGCAAAGGGTTGTGTATTGCTTTTTCAACAGCTTCCTGAGCCCTGTTGTCTCCGTCAGCTTCTCCAACTCCGATTAAAGCAACTCCTCCGTTGCCCATAACTGTTCTAATGTCTGCAAAATCTAAATTTACCAATCCTGCTTTCGTAACAAGTTCAGCGATTCCTTTCACAGCATTCGTCAAAATTTCATCAGCCACTTTGAACGCGGTGTGCACCGGCAAATCCGGGGCCAGTTCCAGTAATTTATCATTTGGAATCACTATTAAAGTATCAACGATGTTTTCTAATTTTTCCAGGCCAATTGTTGCATTTTCAAATCTTCTGTTTCCTTCCATCGAAAACGGAAGAGTAACAACGCCAACAACAAGAATCCCCATTTTTTTTGCAGTTTCTGCAACGACTGGAGCTCCGCCGGTTCCTGTTCCTCCTCCCAATCCGCATGTAACAAAAACCATGTCTGCATCTTGCAGCAATTTTTTAATGTCAGATTCGGATTCTCTTGCAGCTTCTTCTCCAATTTTTGGAATTGAACCAGCTCCGAGCCCTTTTGTTATGTCTTTTCCGAGGAGCAGTTTCTTGTCTGCAGATGTATAAAGAAGATCTTGAGCATCAGTATTCATTGCAATAGTCTCGGCGCCTTTGATGCCAATTTCGGTCATCCTATTGATTGTATTGTTTCCGCCGCCACCGACACCAATAACCTTAATCGAAGCCTGCTGCTTCGACATAAATTCTTCTAATTCTGCATCTGAATCAAATCCTTTTCCTTGTGTTGTGTTTATGATGCTGTCCATGAATATTTGCACCTCTGCAAGTTAATGCTTACTTCATTGTCCGCTTGTATTTAAAGCTTGCTTTGGCTTTTCTTCCTGCTTATTTTCCTCGTAAACTACTTCCTTAACGGTAGGAACAAGTTCTTTGATTTTTTTTGTGAGTTCTTTCTGGAAAACTTCAGGCAATTTTATCGTTTTTATCGTTGCTTTTCCGTCTGTCAATGAAACATGAACTTTGTTCTTCTTGATATGGATGGTCAAAATAATGACCCATTTTACTTTTTCAGCATCATCTGTAATTTGTTTAACTGGTTTAATCTGATATTCAATTTCTTTGCTTGCAAGAGGGTGATTAAAATCAACAACAACTCTTCCGCCGCTTACCGTTTTTACAATTCCCATCTGCCCGTCAATTTCAACCTGCATTCCAACTTCAGGCATCATTTTTGCTTTTTTGAAAGCAGTTAATGGAATTAATTTTAAAAATTGAGCATTCTTTTTTCCAAAAGCTAATTCTGGAGGAAGTTTTACTGTGTATTCTTTTCCAAGTTCTTTTCCAACTAAAAACTCATCAAGGCCTTTTAACAAATGTCTCTGTCCAATGCAAACGACAGTTGGACCATATTCAGCTTCAGGATTGTGAATTCCTTTTTCTTTTGCAACCTCTTCGTTTGTTGTATCAAAGACAAAATTATCTTCTGTTACTTTTCCAGTATATTCCAGTTCCACAAAATCTCCTTTTTTGATATTCATTTTTCGAGACCCCTCTACCTTAGTTTTAAGGCTTTGATAGAAGAATATTAATTTTATTTTCTAGGTTGTTTATAAAAGTTGCTATAAGAAAAGGTTATTTGTTTTCATTATGGAAAATAATCATCAAACTAGAACGTTTTATTTGCATTAATTTTAAACAGGATTATATCCTTCTTCTTTTCGTATTTTTATTTGCTCGAGTATGAGTGCTTGTCTCTTAGCTGCATATTTACCAAGTTCTTTTATTTCTCTCAATTTCTTCTTTTTGTGCTCTTCCCATTTTTCATGTTT
>JAFGRQ010000004.1 GCA_016935155.1 Candidatus Woesearchaeota archaeon | reverse complement strand
TCCTTAACCCCTTCTGGTACGGTTGGGTCGTGTCTGGTAATCAAAATTTTGTCAATTTTGGCTTCTGCGAGTTTTTTGTATAAATCAAGATTCAATAAATCCCCATTTGTTGTTACCTGTAAATTTGCGTTCGGAAGTTTTTCTCTGGTGTATTTTACTAGTCTGGGAAGTCTTTTGTCGAGAAGAGGTTCTCCATAAAAACTAAAATTAACTATACCGAAATATTTGTCCGCTGAAAGTTCATTTATTATTTTTTTAAACAATTGTTCTTTCATTAGTTTCTCATTCTTTATGAGTCCGCGGTCATAGATTGAATTTGGGCAGTAAGAACATCTCCTCGTGCAGGAAGTATTAAGCTCTATTGCTATGTGCGGAAACATCTTCGACTGACTTTTGTTTGCATATAGCTTATTATAGAATAATTTACCAACAACTGCCCTAATTTTTTTTGGCGTTACTGTTCTGTATATTTTTATTAAACTCATTTTTGGCCTTTTTCAAAAAATTGCGTAAGTGTTGTATGTCTTCTTTTACCAGACACGGCATTTAAAAACTTAATGATTTTATTTTTGACAATATTTAAATACGCTCGTTCTCCCGAAGATATCATGCAGTCGAGAAAATTCAATGCGATAATGGCCGTTTTGGGAGTAGCTATATTGCTTTTTCTGCTGAAGGACCTGGACTTCAATTACCTAAGAACTTTTGATTTTTCGCTTACCTCTGCCGGCATTGCTTCGCTGATTTTGGTCATTTTTGCTATATTTATTGTTAGAACGATAAGGTGGATGCATTATTTGAAATCAATAGGAGTCAAAATAGGATTTGGCGATGCATATTTTGCCGTTGTTCCCTCGATTGCTCTCGGTCTATTTACGCCTGCTCAAACAGGAGATTTGCTGAAGATTGAACTTTTGAAGAGGCAAAAAAACATAAAGAGAAGGGAATCTCTTGCTACTGTTCTTGTCGAAAAAGCAGCAGACTTTTTCTTGCTTTTTGTGATTTTTTTGTTCTCGTTATATCATTTTTCATTGAAAGTTCTTAATTTGAATTACCAAATAATGATGTTGGTGGCAGCTTTGCTTTTGATATTTGCTTTCCTTTCCATTTTATATTTCAGAAAAAACATCATCATAAAAAATACCGCAAGAAACATTGTGAAAATACTATCTGATCTAAAATCTTTTTCATTGGCGGTGCTTTTGACTATTGTATATTGGTTTTTGATTGGAGTTGGGTGGTACCTTGTGGCAAAAATGGCCAATATTGATTTGTCTTTCCTCTTTTTGTTCGGAATTCTATCTATAACTTCCATTGTGGGGTTGGTGACGTTAGTTCCCGGGGCAATAGGAATCATGGAATTCAGCACGGTTTTCATGCTTACAACACTATCAGACATTTCGATGAATCAAGCAGCAATTTTTGCATTATCTTACAGAATTTATTCAATTTTAATGTATGTTGTTGCATATTCTCATCTTTTCATCAGAAGAAACAAAAATTAGCTGTGCGATAATTCCCGGTTTTTTTCCTTCGAAACCCAATGTTCGGCAAACCGAGCAGGCCTCAAACAAAGTTTGAGACAATGCTCGGCCTAACTGTGCAAGGTTTACCTACAGCAAACTTTTTAAATGCCAAAAATTGACCGAAATTGGGGCGTTTTGTGACAGGAGATTCTAAAGACAAGACAAGCGAAGAGATTACTGTAAATCTTGCTTTTCTAAAAAAACTCAATTGGAAAATAGTGCTGCTGTTTCTTTTTTTGGTTCTGGGAGTTTATCTGAGATGCTACCACCTGAACTTTCCTGCAATTGGTTATCACAACATGAAGGAAAACGAAATAATGGACCAAGCAGTCTTCTTCATGAATGAAGGAAACTTCCTTCACAAACAGGCATTTGCATTTTTTGGATTCGATGAAGGAAACGCATATCATGAGGAATACGGTCAAGCCCCATTGGTTCCGTACATGCTTTTCGTCCTGTGGTCGTTTTTCGGAAAATCTCTGTGGCTTTCAAGACTGCTAATGATTTTATTTTTCATGGGAGCAATTTTTGTTACATATGCCTTAACAAAAAAATTGAGCAAGAATGAATATCTCTCTCTTTTGACCGCCGGCCTCATGACAATAATGCCTCTTGGCATTTACTTCGGAAGAAATGTTCAGGTGGAACCGCCAGCGTTGTTTTTCATGGTTTTGGCAATGTTTTTTTATGTGAGATGGATTGACGAAGAAAAAAGAAAAGATATTTTTTACACAGCACTTTTCCTTGGAATATCTGCGCTTCTCAAATACACTTTCATGATTGCAGCAATTCCTATGCTGTTTATTTTTCCATATAAAAAATTCATCCATTCTTTTTTGAAAGAAAGAAAGCAGGCAATGAAGGATATCCTTTATGTTGTTTATGGGTTTATTCCAATGATTATTGGAGTTGTGGTATTTGAATTTTTGACAATGACGAATCCTTCCAACAGGAATTATGACTTTTTATTTTTTAGAATATTTACTCCCGAATATTGGAGTCCAAGGCTTCCTGCCGTAATGTCTTACATAAATGACAATTATTCGATGCTTATTTTTTACATAGCAATTATTGGATTGCTTCTTTCTGTTCTAAAATTCAAAACAAGATTTGGAAAATTCATGGTTGGTTATTCTTTGGCAATAATCCCTTACATAAGCGCGATATCAAGCAAGTTCGCAGGCCACAGTTATTATCAAATGCCCTTCCTTCCATTGATTTGCATGCTTGTCGCATACGTCTTCTTCATTACGGGCTCGATACTAAAACAATCAACTGGTTCAAAATGGTCATTTTATTTCCCTTTGATTATTTTGCTTTTTGCAATCCCATCGATGCAGGCTGCAAATGACAGAGTATTTGGAACGGTATTCTATGGACAGGATTTTCTTGGAGAATACTTGAAAACACAAATGTATCCCGGGGAAAGATTTGCAGCATTCACGCACTCGCAGGATTTGGCAACATGCTCTTATTCAGAACACAGATGCGGATTTGTAACAAATATCACTGAATTTAGGCGGAAGGAAGAATTTTTTGATTTGAGATATGTCTATGTTGGAGCGATATCAGTAAATGATTTGGTTAACGGCCAAGACCCCTTATGGCAGCACATAAGGCAGAATTACGGCATAGAGATGGCAGGATTTATGCCTTACAATGGTCAGCTTACTCCCTCCCATTTTGTTCTCAAAAAGGGCAGTGTCTTTGATTTGAGAGATTTGGAAGGAAAGCAGCCATCCTTAGCAAAAAATTATGATACAAAGCTAGGAGAGGTACCTTATTATTTCATTCTAGTGCAAAAAAGTTGAAAAAACTTGATTTAGTTGATTTAGAGATTTAGAGGTGTATTTCCCTCAGCACGTCTCCAGAACCTTTATAAGCCAGTTTAGATATGTTTATATATAAATCATTTATTCGTCATTTACAGGGATTAGTGAATGGAAAAGCCTTACTTTGTTGCGAACACAGCTGTTGTAAACCAAGATAAAGTTAGCATAGGAACTGGCGTTAAAATCTGGCATTTTACTCAAGTAATGGATGGCGCAAAGATAGGCGACGGCACAACAATCGGAAAGAACGTTTTTATTGACTCAAATGTCAGAATAGGAAAAAACTGCAAAATTCAAAATAATGTTTCTGTTTATCACGGAGTAATTTTGGACGACGGCGTTTTTGTGGGGCCTCACGTTTGCTTCACAAATGACATGTATCCAAGAGCAGTAAACCCAGATATGACATTAAAATCTGTTTCAGACTGGAAAGTAAGCGAAACTTACGTTTCAAAAGGAGCATCAATAGGAGCAAACTCAACAATAAGGTGTGGGATTAATATCGGCGAATGGGCAATGATTGGTGCAGGAAGTGTTGTAACAAAAAATGTTCCTGCCTATGCTTTGGTTTTTGGAAATCCGGCATCACAACACGGTTACGTCTGCAAATGTGGAATTAAATTAAATTCGGGTTCATGTTCAAAATGCAAAACATCGTATGAAGTGGTGAGAAAAAAATGATTCCTGTTGTTAAAGTTCATATCGGAGATGAGGAAAAGAAAGCAGTTATGGCCGTCTTGGATTCAGGAATGCTTGCACAAGGACCAAAAGTAAAAGAATTGGAAGAAAAATTCGCAAAACTTTGCGGAGTGAAATATGCTCTGGCAGTAAGCAGCGGAACAGCAGCATTGCACGCAGCACTTTATGCAGCAGGAATTAAAGAGGGAGATGAAGTTATTACAACTCCTTTCACTTTCGTTGCGACAGCAAATCCTGTTTTGATGCAGGGAGCTAAATTGGTTTTTGCAGATATTGAACCAGAAACATTCAACATAGATCCAAAAGAAGTAGAAAAGAAAATAACGTCAAAAACAAAAGCAATAATTGCTGTTGATTTGTTCGGGCACCCAGCAGATTATGATGAATTGAATAAAATTGCACAGAAGCACAACTTAACAATCATCGGAGATTGCTGCCAATCAGTAAATTCAGAACTCAACGGAAAAAAAGCAGGTTCTCTTGCAAAAGTTTCTGCATTCTCTCTGTATGCAACAAAGAACATTATGTGCGGCGAGGGCGGAATTCTCACAACCGATGATGAAGAAATATATGAAAGAGCAAAGCTTTTCAGGCACCACGGACAGTCAGATAAAACAAGATACCAATATCATGATTTGGGATATAATTATAGAATGACAGACATACAGGCAGCAATTGCTCTTGCTCAATTAGAAAAACTCGAGGATTTCACAAATAAAAGAATAAAAAATGCAGAACTGCTTAATGAAGGACTAAAAAATATTGGCGGGATTAAAATTCCTGCAAAAAGAGAAGGGGCAAAACACGTTTATCACCAATACTCGGTCCT
>JAFGRQ010000018.1 GCA_016935155.1 Candidatus Woesearchaeota archaeon | reverse complement strand
TGATGCGGTTTTAGTTTATTTATTATTTGAGCAGATTTAACTGCTTCAAGCCAGTTTAGATTTAGACTGTCTTTTCCATTTACTGCGTCATCGATTTCTTTTGGTTCAATAACAACAATTTCATATTTTTCAACAATCTTGATTATTTTTTCAAACATTCTTTCTCTTTGAATCGGAGTAAGCATTTTAGAATCTTTAACGCCCATTTCCATTAATTGCTTTTCTTGTTCTTCGCTAGCAAGTACTCCGCAGATGACTAAAGGCCCAATAACGGGTCCTCTTCCAGCTTCATCAATACCGCATACAAACATAGATAGAAAAAATAAATAGCACCATATAAACTTTGTCATCACAAGCTTTAAAAACAACGTTTCATAATTAATTCTCTATGGCATACCAAGCAGAATATACTGGACTAAGAGAATTAGAACCTCTTGAACAGACAATTGTCAAAGGCATAACTGAGCAATATCTCCCGAGATTAGAAAGAGATGCTCACAACGATATTGATTTGCTTGTTCATGTAAAAGGATACAATAAAGGCGGACACCGCTCTAAATATTCTGTTCATTTGAAATTAATTTATGCAACGAATGTTGTTAATGTTGATAATGTTTATGACTGGGATTTACCGAAAGGAGTTCATAAAGCATTCATTGCATTATTGAATATGTTAAAGAAAAAATTCGCACTTGATGCTAATTTATACAAAATAAGAAAATCTGAAAATAAAGACAAAGAAGGCGTTAAAAGAAGAGAAAGATATGTTCAAGGCAATAAACGAAAGATGAACGCAAGAAGAAGAACGAAGAGATAGACGTTACGGATTAATCCTTGAATCTATTCCTAGTACTGATTCATAAGGTAATTGTTCTGCTATTTTTTGCGGAAGAGCATCTTTGATTGAGACGTGTTTCGTTGTTCCATAAATCTCTTTTACTCTCCACCTTAGATTTTTATCTAATTGTTTAAGATGAAAATCCATCATGTCGTTTTCTTGGTGAAGAATTACAGGATTGAGCAAAAGATTATTTATCATTACACCCATGAAGATATCGCCACGAGCGAATAAACTATTCGGTATTTCTTTGTATTGATGAACGGTTTGCAGTACTTGTCCTTGATATGCCTCTCGCTTATTTGCCTTTTGATATACTTCTCCGCTAAAACTTTGCAAAATTTCACTTTGTGAAGGCCTATTGAATCCGTGTTCACGCAATATTCTGATTGGTTCTTCTTTTGAAAGCGTTACTATTTTGTCCAGGGCATCAGGTTCCCAGAACGAAATTCCGACAGGAAAATCTTTTTTTGTATTTATAGTAAAAACATCCACGTTACCTGATTTAAATCCCGTATCGGCAACATCATCATATTCAACACCAAGTCTTTTGTACAGTTCTTTGAAATTTGAAAAGCAATCGAAAATAACAACCATATCCAAATCTGTTTTTTCATGTACAACATCTGGATTGTATGCAACAGAACCTACCACCATTACTGCATCAGAAAGGTCTTTGATTTTGTCAGAAATATCCTTTGCTTCCTTTATTCTTGTTTCGTAATGCTGATTCATATCAGCTCAAAATAGAACTTGAATATAAATCTAACTTAATTCATCCTTTCAGCTAATCCTTTTTCTTCTGTTTTTGTTAAGGTTTCTACTGATTTGTTTCCGTCTGTTTTTTGATATTCGATTGTTTTCATGTATTTGAGTGTCATATGCTCTCTTCTGTTAATATATCTAAGAAAATCTCTTTTGAGATGTTGAATTTCCCCGCACAATTCTCTATACCAACCGAACATAGTATTTTTCGAAAATGGCCTGTATTTAAAGGTAACTAGAACGCCACGACCCGGATTTGAACCGGGAGATCCTTGCGGAAACAGGATTAGCAATCCTGCGGAGTACCAGCTTGTCCCATCGTGGCAATAAAAATAGCGGGAGGTGGATTTGAACCACCGACCTGAAGGTTATGAGCCTCCCGAGCACTCCTGGCTGCTCTATCCTTATAGACAAGGTCCGTAAAGACCCCGTTCGCTATGAAGAGCAAGAGTAAACCCGCTTTACTTTTTGAGAACAATGTGGTAGATATTTAAAGGTTGTGGAGACTAATCCGCGCCAAATATTACCAGAAGGCATATTTGGACATTCTCTTATGCTACAATTGACAGAAAATAAGTTTGCAATTTGTTTCATTTTTTGCATTGTGGAACCATTCTTTTGTGCAATAGATATCGTGCTTCTGGAACTCACGGAGCCTTCTGCATCTATGAACCCCGAAATAACTCCCAATAAAAATTCTTTGTCAAAATAAAAGAAGTCATTCTTGAATTTCCAAGAGATTTCCTTAAAATAAAAATAGAACTCTTTGCTATTTATTTTTATGTTGTTTGCATTAAAACGCTTGTCTTTTACTATACAAAAAACAAGGTTCATTTTTTTCAAGAGAAAAACTAAATAAGTTTGTATGTCGTTGTCTCTCACAGAGTTCAGCGTGAATGTAATTGAATGGTGTCTTGACTTTTCATGATAGTTTGCGTAACCATCTCCAATAAACAAACCAAGCAAATACCCTCTTTCTTTCGTCGAAATATTCTCTAATTTTGGTAAATTCATAAGAAATCAAGCAGTTGTTGATTTATAAGCCTCACGCGAGGTTGTCTTGTGGACCCATAGAACGACTAAAGTAAGTTCTTCACCTGATTGATATGTTCTGCAATTGTCTTGCCTTCCTTTGTCAAATTAAGAAGTTTTAATCTTCCTGTTTTTTCAAAAGTTATCAAACTTGATTTTTCCATGTGCTGAAGAATTTTAACAACATGAGAATATGTGCAATCAACAGATTTTGCGAGGTTGGATGCATAAACTGGGCCTTTGGCATTGTGCAAGCCAAGCAGCATCATTGCTGGTTTTTCCCTGAAAAAAACGCCAAACGTCTCTTTGTTTTTCATTTTTGTTCCTTTATGATGAAATTGATGAAAAGCTTGCACGGCCTTTGCCAGGCATTGTTTTTCATTTTTTGATTTTATTGCCCCCTTGAATGCAATATATATGTTCTACTAGCTATTTCTGTTCTTTTTTCTTTTATATACTTATCTATTTTGCACAGGACAAATACGCAACAAATGTTTATAAGATAATGAATTTAAAAATTGAGCATGAAGCTGTTTCCTTTCTCAAAAATAAGGCCTGAACAGGACGAATTACTCAAAGAAATTTCAAATTCGATAGAAAACAAGCAGCATTTGATAGTTCATGCACCAACCGGACTTGGAAAAACTGCTGCTGCATTGGTTCCTGCACTTGAACACGCAATTAAAAACAATTTAACTGTATTTTTTCTTACATCAAGGCATACCCAGCACATAATTGCAGTTGAAACATTAAAAAAAATAAAAGAAGAGCATGATGCAAAATTTGTAATTACAGATTTAGTAGGGAAAAAGAATATGTGCATGCAAGACGGAGTGTTTGCATTAAAGTCAGGAGAATTTCACGAATACTGCAAGAAATTAAGAGAAGAAGAGAAGTGCGCATTCTACACAAACACAAAATCCGGACAAAAATCAACCCCGAAAGCAGATGTTTTAATTTCTGAAATAAAAAACATGAGGCCGCTGCATACAGAGCAAATAAACGAGCTTTGCAGAGAAAAAGAAATGTGTCCTTATGAAATTGCAACTGCATTGGCGAAAGACAGCAGCGTTGTTATTGCTGATTACTCTTATATTTTCAAGGACAGCGTTAGAAATTCGTTATTCAGAAGAATACAGAAGAATTTGGGGGAATGCATCGTTATTGTTGATGAAGCTCACAATCTTCCAAAGAGAATAATTGATT
Source organism: Candidatus Woesearchaeota archaeon (assembly GCA_016935155.1). GTDB lineage: Archaea > Nanobdellota > Nanobdellia > Woesearchaeales > UBA10107 > UBA10107. The sequence continues at coordinate 9,694 of JAFGRQ010000018.1, read as the reverse complement.
CTGCAACTGAAAAACTAAGTGCGTTTATACTGAAAAGAGCGATACAAGAGTGCAACAAATTTGAATATTCCGAACTTGCTGTTAAATTAACATCAATTCTTGATTCATTTGGAGAAATTGCAAACAAATTAAAACAAGAAAACAAGGGCGAAATGCTTGTTTCCAAAGAAGAGGTGATGAAAATAGTGAATGATGTTCAAGATTATGAAGAACTGTGCGAAGAATTAGAAAAAGCGATGATTGACATTATTGAACAGCAAAAACAAACATTTCTTGCTTCCGTTTTGAACTTCTTAATATCCTGGAAGGGCCCAGATGAGGGTTTTGCAAGAATTTTTTCCGTGAAAGACAAAAAAATGAGCTTGATGTACAAATGTTTGGATCCTGGACTGTTCAGTAAAGGAGTAATAAATCAAACACGTGCAACAATTGCTATGTCTGGAACTTTGACTCCGACTGAAATGTACAGAGACTTGCTTGGATTTGAAAACGTTGTTGAAAAAGTTTTCAAAAGTCCTTTTCCTGATGAAAACAAACTAAGTTTGATTGTTCCTAAAACAACAACCAAGTTTACAGCAAGAAGCGATGAACAATATGAAAAAATTGCTAATGCTGTTGCCGAAATAACAAATATCGTTCCGGGAAATTCTGTTGTTTTCTTTCCCTCGTACTCGATTAGAGACAACGTTTTCAAATATTTTACTTCTAAAACAGATAAAACAACGTTTTTGGAAACTCCAAATATGAATAAGCAAGAAAAAATAGAAATGCTTGAGAAATTCAAAGAATATTCAAAATCAGGGGCCGTATTGTTGGGTGCGAGTTCTGGAAATTTTTCAGAAGGAATTGATTTGCTTGGAGATTTATTAAAATGTGTTGTGGTTGTTGGGCTGCCTTTGCAGCAGCCAGATTTAGAAACTCAGGAAGCGATTAAATATTACGATAAAAAGTTTGGAAAAGGCTGGGATTATGGATACATATTTCCTGCATTCAATAAAGTTTTGCAGGGTGCTGGAAGATGTATTCGTTCGGAAACAGACAGAGGAGTTGTTGTTTATCTTGATGAAAGATATTCATGGCCAAATTATATTAGATGTTTTCCTGAAGACATTAATTTAACTATAAAGAAAGATTACTTGGAAGAGATTCGGGAGTTTTTTGAGAAGTAAGTTCTCTGTAGATATTTCCAAATTTCTGAACTTTCGGTGATAAATCAACAAGAAGCCCGAAAGGCAGCCTCATTTTATCCTTTGAGCACTTCAGCAAACGGTGTTTGTGCAGGAAAAAAACATCCGGCATTGTGACATTTTTGTCGAAGCTAACCGGATATCTGTCGAATGAAAGGACACCGTTGAGTTTTGCCAGATTTTTGCTGTAGTCTCCGTCACCCGTGACAATTGCCAGGGGTTTTTGGTGCATGGTCCGCTCATATACTGCGACCGAAGAAAGTTTTTCGTCAGTCTTGTAATCTCTTCCTATCTTCGTCTTGCGCCGAATTCTTCTTTCTGTTTCTTCCTTCTTTTCTGATTCTCTTTTTGTTTTGAAACGGGAATTTATTTCAGAAAGTATGTCCGCCAAAACACCTGAACCTTCACTTTCCTCAATTATCCTTGTCTCCAGACAAGAGGTTGCATCTCCCAGAATCGAAATATATTTCTGGAATGACCTTGACTGGCTTTGATTCAGACACCTCGATTTCGAAGTCATTACTCTTGCTAATCGCCTGAGTTCAAGCGGAACTTCATTGATAGTCAGCATGTTTTCGTTGTCCGCCAAGTAATCCCTCGCTTGAGAAAGAAAATGAGAAAAACATTCAATGGTACAGGGATTAAAAATATCTTTTGTTTCTTTATGCAAAGACATCATTGTAAAGGATGAATCAAGCCTTAGATTTGTAAAAAAAGAAGTATCAACAAGAACAACATCATAGTCCTTCAATAATCCCAATCCTTCAATTCTGCTCTCTAGTCTCAGCATTTTCCGCCTAATTCCTTGCTTATTTATATAACTTTACACTCAAATATGATACCAGTATACACAACCCTAACATTTATATAACACCAAAGACGACTCAACCTAATGGTAATGCTGTTTGATATCTTTCACATGCCGGAGAATGTGTTTAGCGTAGTCTTTGCTACAGAACAGCAAATAACTGTTGCAAAGCTTCTTTTGTGTGAATTAAAAGTCCACAAAGGAGAGCTTACAAAGCAAGAAATGTCAATTTTTGCTAATTCATTGCATGCAGGAATGGAAACAGACGTAGAAATATGTGTTGGTCCGATAAAGAAAATAGAGAAAACTAAAATTTCCTACAACAAAAGGCAGTTTTATGACAGAATATTAACTCCGATGAAAACAATGGGGATGATTGATTATGATATGGTTAGGAAAAAATACATAATCAGCAGCAAATTTGTTGATGAATTAAGCAAGATTGGAATGATGTGGAGAAAAGAAGTAACTTTGAATTTGAATCAAGCGTAAAGTATAAAAAACAAAACAAAAGGTAAAAGAATATGAACATAACCGCAAAACAGCTGAAAGAGATGTATTTGAAGTTCTTTGAGTCTAAAGGACACAAAATAGTTCCTTCTGCAAGTTTAGCGCCCGAAAATGACCCAACTGTTTTGTTCACAACTGCGGGAATGCATCCTTTAGTTCCATTTTTAATGGGAGAACCTCATCCGCTTGGAAAAAGAATTGTTAACGTTCAAAAATGCATCAGAACTCAGGACATTGATGAAGTTGGAGATTCTACACACACAACTTTCTTTGAAATGCTTGGAAATTGGAGTTTGGGAGATTATTTCAAGAAAGAAGCAATTGAATGGAGCTTTGAATTCTTAACAAGTCCAAAATGGCTTGGATTGGATAAAAATAGATTGTCTGTAACTTGTTTTGAAGGAAATGAAAACGCTCCGAAAGATGAGGAAGCTGCTAAAATATGGATGAAGTGCGGAATTCCGAAAGAAAGAATTGCATTCTTGCCTAAAGAAAATAATTGGTGGGGTCCAGCAGGAGAAACAGGACCATGTGGTCCTGATACAGAAATGTTCTACTGGAAGCCTAACGACAAAAAAGCTCCGAAAGTTTTCAATCCCGATGATTCTAATTGGGTAGAGATTTGGAATGATGTTTTCATGCAGTACGAAAAAACAAGAGATGGTTCTTACAGAGAAATGAAAAGCAAGAATGTTGACACAGGAATGGGTGTCGAAAGAACCGCAATGGTATTGCAAGGATATGAAGATATTTTCCAAACAGAATTATTCAAGCCGATAATTGACAAAATTTCAGAAATCTCAGGAAAGAAACCAACGAAAGAAAATCTGCAATCATTCAGAGTTATTACAGACCACACAAGAGCATCGACCTTTATTTTGGGAGATGAAAGAGAGATTGTTCCGAGCAACAGAGAACAAGGTTACATTCTTAGAAGATTCATAAGAAGAGCAATGAAGAGCGGAATAAATTTAGGAATTGAAAAAGACTTCTTAGGAGACCTTGCAAAATTAATAATCGACATGTACAAAGATTTGTATCCTTTGCTTGAGAAGAAAAGAAGCAAAATAATAAAAGAACTAACAAGCGAAGAGCAGAAATTCAGATTGACATTAATAAATGGAATAAAAGAGTTCCAGAAAATTGCTGCAACAGCTATGCAAAGCGAAAAGAGAACAATTTCAGGAAAGGATGCTTTCTTGTTATTCCAAAGTTTTGGATTCCCTGTTGAAATGACAATGGAGATGGCGCACGAAAGTGATTTGATTGTTGATACAAAAGAATACAAAGAAGAATATGAAAAACACCAGGAACTTTCAAGAGTTGGTGCAGAACAGAAATTCAAAGGCGGTTTATCTGATTCCGGAGTTACAACAACAAAACTTCATACGGCAACACATTTGTTGAATGAAGCTTTAAGAAAATTGATTGACCCAAAAATTACTCAGAAAGGTTCAAACATAACTGCTGAAAGATTAAGATTTGACTTCAATTTTGACAGAAAATTAACTGCTGAAGAGATTAAAGCAGTTGAAGATGAAGTTAATCGCGTTATAAAACAAGGAATTGAAGTGAAAAGAGAAGAAATGACTCCTGAAGATGCAAAAGCTCAAGGTGCGCAAGCAGAATTTGGAGCAAGATACCCTCCAAAAGTTTCAGTTTATTCAGTTGGAAAATATTCGAAAGAAATTTGCATGGGACCTCACGTTAAAAACACAAAAGAAATCGGTGTTTTCAAAATAATAAAAGAAGAAAGTTCTGCTGCTGGAATTAGAAGGATTAAAGCGATTGTTGAATAGAAACATTATTAAACTAATTCTAAAATTGTATTTTGATGCCAGAATCAATCGAAGAAATGAAGATTAGAATGGAAGAAAGCAGATTAGAGAGATTATCTAGAAAAGCTTATCCTGAATGTAATCTAAAATGTGCCGGTTGTTATTTAGCAAGTCCCAATCCAGATTATCAAATAAATGGTGCAGTTACTTGTGAAAAAAGATTTTATGCAGAAAGCGGGAAAATGGAAAATCCTTCTTTTGGTCACAAACAAATCAGAGGAGCTTAGAACCAGGGTCCTTGTTCTTGTATGAATGCGTCCATAACCAGGTGTGTAAAAACCCCCATTAAGAAAAACACATACAGCAAATCATATTCTTCCATTGTTTTCTTTCTGATAACGTGATAGTGAAATAAGAAAGTAGCAATTCCGAAAACAAATAGTCCTAAAACAAGCCAGTTGCTTGTTTGGGTGTGTGTTACATTTTCCCAGAAAACATAAAATTTATCTGAAAAATCTAGTTGAAATATATTCAAATTTCCCTGCTTTAATGCAGTTAATCCGAATTTCAATCCGTCCGGAATTATATTTCCGACAAAAATTGAGCTTGAGTATTCCCATTTGAAATGAATCATATGAACAATCAGAGCAGAAAGAACTGCCGCAAAAACGTGATGTAGGACTCCTCCCATAATGCTTGTTTAAGTTATGCTGTTTTTAAAATTAACTAATTATCCCGACACCACAGGACAACCGGACACAAGACACTTAAAGAAAACCAAGTCGTAATAGAATATGAAAAAGTATGAAGAAATACATATTTGGGAATTTCCGCCGGCTAAAACATTCATTTGTTTGGAGGAGACATTTAGGATAAATTTATTTAACAAATTGTTTAATGTGTTTGGAACTCAACAAAGATTAATTAAATTCATAAATCAAAAAAGCATAAAATATGGAATAAAAAGAAATTACGGAACCGGACACATTTATGGCTGGATAAAGGGGAAAAAATTCGACAGAGGAAAAATTAAAAATATCAATATCCCTCTGTGGATGTTAATTGAATTCAGTAAATTAAAAGGAGTTGCATCATTAAATAAAATTGAAAGCAAAATAGAAGCATATGGATGTGGAGGAAAATGTAACCAAATAACAGAACCAAAATTACCTATCATACTTACGCCTGAATTGGTTTCTGTCATCTTTCACTTGATGGGAGATGGACACATAGGAAAAACTGGTGTTTGTTCGTCATATAGACAGATGAACAAAACAGGATTAATGCAATTTTATACAAAATTAACCAATAACTTCGGGAATTTTAAATATAGTAAAGCTGAGTTTCGCGATGGACGATTAAATATACCGAAAACAATAACTAATTTCTATGAAACTTACTTTGAATTGTCCGATACGGACACATTCAAAGCATACCTTCCAAAAAATATAAAATCATTAAGCAGAGACTTTTTAATTGCGGGATTGTGCGCATTTATTGTTGATGAAGGGAATATTTGTGATGTCATAACAATATATTCCAAAAATAGAAAATTAATAGAAGACGTAAGAGAAATTGGAATAAAGTGCGGTTACATTTGTTACGAAATAAAAGAAAAATATGCTTACGGAAAATTTGATTGCTATAGATTTAATATATCCTCTAAAAGCTACAAAGACATGTATGCTGATATAAAAAGAATATCTAAATCTTTTCCAACTTGTGATTTAGCACAAAAAATGAGGAGGTTTATTGAAAAAATTCACTGAATTTTCTTTGAGTTTTCATTTTAGTTAGTAATTTGCTTTTTTGAAGTATTTTGCTGACATCGATATTGAATTTTTTCTTAGCTAGTGCTTGAGCGTACTTCAAAAGAAACTCTTGAGAATCAAATATTACTGGTTTGTTGTTTAGAGCCTTGCGAGTAGCTTCACGAACTAACCAGACACCAAGGGGAAGAATGTATTCATCCGTAATGAATCTCAAAACCAACACAGAACTCTGTTTTCTGTCTTTTCTTAATCTTTCAAGAATTGGCAATCTTGAAGCATAATAACCTCCTCCGCATTCTTCAGCATATTTTTTTCTTCCGTCATAAAATTCATGGTCTGTTGAGTACTGCACAGTATCAAATAAATTCCAGGAAACTTTTGGAGCATACATTTCAAATAATTCATAACTCCAAACTTCATCCATCATCATAATTAAAAAGTAATTTCCCATGTAACCGCCGAAATACGCAGTATTCGGGCTTGTTTGAAAATCTTTTAATTCATTTATTATATTTTTTCCAATATTATCATCAACAGCAGTTATGCTCCATCTTGTTGGAACTAATTTCCTTTGATTTTTTACTCCTAAATTTCCAATACTAAGCATTCTCGAAAGAAAATTTTCATCAAATCCTTTTTTGAACAGCTGATTCATCGCTGGTGTTGCTTTGAAATCAACATCTGAAACAACTTTTTCAACTTGTCTGTCGACTTTTGTATTTTCTGTTAATTTTGCTCCAGTTAATTCTGCAGTTGGGCCTGTTGGTGCTTCAGTTGGAGAGAAACTCATTCTTATTTTTGGTTTTTCCTTAAAAGTTAATTCAACATCAGGAGATTTTGAAGCCATTCCAACTTCTTGACTCATTTCAAGAAATCTTGATTTTTGTTTTATTTGTGCTTTAAATCTTGAATTGATTAATCCTGAACGGTAATCAACGACATCTTGGATTTGTTTGTTTTCGTTCGCCCATTTTCTTGGGTCATCATAATCGTCAGGATTTTCAGATTTTGTTGACATTATTCCAACATTAACGCTTGGGTAACCATAATGACCAACAAAAACGCTTGGTGCAGAACCTTCTAGATTTTCTTTTACATCCTTAACTGCATTAAACTTAACTTCATTCTTTTTTAGAATTGGACAGTATGGAAGTTTGCAGTGCAAACGTCCTTTGCACTTGATACACAACTCTTTCGGTATGTTCATGTTGATTCTAGGTTGTTTTGACTTAAATATGTTTAGTGGAGATGTCTTGTGAAACCTTTTTAAATAGAGGTGACAGATATTAAAACATGCTTCCTAAAAAGAAATTAATCGAATTAAAAGAAGAGCTCGATAACTGCAATAATCCGTTATTCATTTACGATAAAGATTCAGATGGATTGTGTTCTTTCTTATTGTTTTACAAATACAAGAAAGCAGGACATGGGATGGTTCTGTCAACCAGGACATTTGATGAAGGATTTTTGAGAAAAGTGAAAAGCTATGAACCAGACAAAATTTTTTTCTTGGATATTCCTGTTGTTCCTGAAGAGTTCATTCAGGATTTAAAAATTCCTGCAGTTCATGTCGACCATCATCTAGGCCAGGAAAAAATTCCCGGATTAAAGAGATTTAATCCAAGAGATTTCAACAAGAAAGACGACACATGTACTTCTTCTTTGTGCTACGGCACTGTAAAAGAAAATCTGTGGATTGCTGCATCAGGGACCGTTTCTGACTGGCAGCTTAATTCAATTACAAAAAAATTCTCAAAAGAATTTCCTAAATTTCTTTCTTCAAAAATAAAAAATCCAGGAGAAGCGATGTTCAAATCAAAAATCGGAAAAGTTGGAAGTGTTCTCAATCTCATTTTGAAAGGCAGGACCGAAAACGTAAATGAATCAGTAAAACACCTTGTAAAAATAAATTCACCTGAAGAAATTCTTGAAGAAAAAACAGAAGATGCAAAAGAAGTCATGAAACGCTACAACAAAGTTAATTTGGCATATCGAGATGTTCTTGCTGAGGCTGAAAAATTCATTACGAAAGACAAACTATTTGTTTTTATTTATCACGGAACAAGACATGACGAAGGAGAGATGAGTTTTACAGGAGAGCTTTCAAACGAACTGCTTTACAAATATCCAAAAAAAGTTTTGATAATTGCAAGGGAAAAGAACGAGGACATGAAATGCTCCCTGCGCTCTGGAAGTGTTGAAATAAGAACAAAACTAATTGAAGCCATGAAAGGACTTGAAGGACATGGCGGCGGCCATGACAAAGCATGCGGTGCTTTAATCAAAAAGAAAGATTTTGAGTACTTCATTGAGAAATTCAGAGAACTTCTCTAAGCAGTTAAATATTTAAATCAAATAAAAGGTTCAGAAGACATGCGCCGATGGTGTAGTGGTAGCATCACAGCCTTCCAAGCTGTTAGCACGGGTTCGAATCCCGTTCGGCGCATTATTATCCACTCGAACCTTAGAATCCTAAACGGGCTTTATAGGCTTTACAAAGCTTGTTTACGGCTGTTCGCAGTTTTTACTTCATTTCAATTATGTGCGTGTTTGTGCACTTTTTTATTGTTTTACTCAGGTTCAATGCAATTCTCTTTTGAACCTTTGTTAAATGAGGTTATGAAGCTGTCTTAATAAATTTTGTCAAAAAAAGAAGGAAATGAACCTTTGAATTAAGTCATTTTAGCTTTTTAGAAATAGCGAAGATTTCTTGATACAATTCTTCGAATTTTCTTTCAAAACACTGGCTCTTATCAAGCATAAGTTCTCTTGCATATTCCGAAACGTTCTTTTTTCCTTTCGCTGATGCATTGTTCTTTATTCTATCGAACTGGTTTTGGTTTACTCTTACTTGTACATATCTTGTTTTTGACATGGTTGTTCCTCCGTTTGTTTATGAGTTGGCGTTGTTGTTTTACCTACTTAAATAATTCATGGACAAAATATGTCCCAAACTGGATATTTATTTCTTGGTATTACCTTTTACCCATGAGCATACTGGCTAGTCTACAAAATGGTAGACTTTTTGCTACACTAATGTGAAAATAAAGATATAAATTACTATGATGAGAAAAAGCAGAATTTCTATGATAGAAATTCGATGTTTTTTATGATAAAAATCTCCTGATTTTTATGACAAATTCTTAAGAAACATATTGAAGAATCTCTTGAAAAGAAGAAAAAACTAAATAATCATTAAAGAAGTTTTTCTATCCTATTCAGCTCCGTTTCTGAAATTTCATTTGGGAACTGCTTCTCGATTTCTTTGCTTATTCTTCTCCTCAGATTATATGTATCGCCGTTGCTGGCATATGCCATCCATCCTTGAAGGTAATCGTATACTGCATCATACCTGACTGAATTGTGTAAATATGAGTTCTTTATGTGCTCGAAATCATTTTGCATTTTTCGCACATTTATTTTTCTAAGAAGTTTGTAGTGATAGAATACACGATATCCCAGAAATGTGACACCATTCCTTATTGGTACTATGCTTGATTTATCCGGATGCAGTTCTATTTTTAGATTTTTCAGATATTTCTCTATTTTGTCTTTGTATTCTTCAAGCAATTGTTTATTCTCATGCAGAATAACAAAATCATCAACATAACGTATGTAATATTTTGCTCTGAGTTTATG
>JAFGRQ010000017.1 GCA_016935155.1 Candidatus Woesearchaeota archaeon | reverse complement strand
TTCCAACAACATAATTTTTGTGAAGCTTTTTTATCAAAGGTGACACTCCTTTGAATAAAAAGGCACCGTGCATTTTTTCAAACACGAGTTCCTTCAGTTTTCTAACATAAAAAGGAAATCTCAGCATTGAAATCCCCAAATCATCAATAATTTGTTTCATGTGCTTTTTTCTTAAAGAAGGATTATTTTTTATCTTTTTATAATTAAACCCGTCTGAAAGTTCGTTTATTGATTGAAGAACAATATCAAAAGAATCAGCTAATGTTCCATCGAAATCAAACAGAATTAACCTAATCTCACTTGCCATTCTGACTTAAAACAACTGCTTTAATTTTATCATATTGTTCTTTTGTTATTTCACCGCTCTGCAATCTTTCATCCAAGTCCTGCAGAATTGATGACGGCTTTTCAGTCTCAACAGAATATGCCTTTTCCACTGCTGCCTGTTCAACATAGGATTTTCCCCAAGTCATAACGACAACTCCTATGATTACTGATAAAACCAACAGTAGAACTGTTGATGTCAATGGAGATAGTCCTTTTGAATCCATTTTAATCCTTCTTCCCAGTTTTTATGAACTGCTTCTGAAGCAGCAGCATGTATATGAACAACGTTATAATTGCCATTTCGAAAAATCCGAAGATAATCCACGGATAATCAATCAAGCCAAGCATTTTCAGTGCAGTCATGACCGTCTCTGCGAGGAATATTACAAGAGCAACAAAAAGCAGTTTCCACGGTTTGATGTAGGCAAACTTCCTCGAATCATGTGAAAATAACTTGAAAAACATCACGAACAGTATAATTATCAAAACTGCATTGTAATAAGGAGCAACCATTGCTACTGATTCAGCAAGCGTCATTTTTCAGCCTCCTTGACTGCCAGCATCTGCAGTGCAACAGCATAAATCAAAAGCATTGCAATTACTGATGGAATAACGTGAGTTATCCATATGTTTTCATAGAGACCAAATGCCCGCAACGTTTTTATTACTTCTTCTATCGCAAAGAAAATAAGCGCCCAAGCCAAAGGTTTCCAAGGCTTAATCTGCTTTCCTTTTGAAATCTCAAACAAAGTGGCAGCGATTAAACCGGCTATAATAGCTAAAAAGAAATTTGCAATGAATATTACTCCTGTCAGGAATTCCATTTGTCTATGCCTTTTTGTTTTTAGGCTTATTTAGTATTTAAAGGTTACGTATGAACCCATATATTTTGCCGAAGTGCGTTTCTTTATCCGGAGCTGTTATCATTACATGCCCATTTCCTTCAATCCAATCCAAATCTTTTTTTGAGGACGAAACCCCCTCATAAACAATCTGCGAACTTGCAGGATTAACTCTGTAATCATCCCTGTACTGCATTATCAAAATAGGTTCATCTATTTTGCTTAAATCCGCCTGCACAACAGCCGACATTTCAAGCATTTCTGCAACAGAAGAAATAGGGAATCTGTCGTAATTATATGGCAAGTCCTCTTTTGAAATATTTCTCAAGCTGTATTTTGTAAAATATTTGAAAAACCATGCGTATTTTGATCTTTCATCATCCAAAACCAATGAAGGTGCTAAAGCGATGATGCCGTCAACTTTTTCGTCTTCGGCTAATTTGAGTGCAATAACTCCTCCCAAAGACATTCCTCCGACATAAACTTTTTGCTTTTCCTGCTTCAAATTCAAATAGGCTTCATGATAGTTCTTGTACCAGTCTTCCCATTTTGTTCTTGTCAAATCTTCGACACTTGTTCCATGTCCTTCTAATCTTACAACATAAACCGTGAAATTTTTCGCTGCCAAATATTCTGCGAGCGCTCTTTCTTCACGAGGAGAAGAACTTAACCCGTGCGTGAGCAAAATAGCATTGTCTCCTGTTCCGATGACAAACCCATCATTGCCTGGCCTTACTTCTGTGTCCATTTGACTTGAACATGCTGTTAATAAAAAAACAAGGCAAACCAGTACTGATTTTTTCATTTTATTTTCCTCCTTCTTTGTTCATCTTATTTTGCTCTCCACCCAGTTTCTTGTTTTTCGAGCGTCCTCCTTGAACTTTTCCTTTAGCAAGGCAGGCGAAGAGTTGTATTCTTCCACGAATTTGCTGTACTCCGCAGCGGCCTCATCCAGTTCATTCATTTTCAAGTGATATCTTATGTGCACAATCCTTTCATTCAGCCATGCCTCTTTCATTTTCATCTCATCGAGAGAAAACATTGCTGTGTATTTTCTGTGCTTCCTTGACAGCACCGCAATAGCAGTTAAAATCAATAGCAGCACAATCAACATATTTCTGATTGGTGCAAATCTCAAAAGAATCTGCCACCAAGTCTCCTTCGGCATCTCAATTCTTGCACAGTCAACAGGACAATTAAATTCATCTTCGTCGACTCCGCAGACACCGTTTCCGCAGTTGCACAATCCAGGATTTGGCTGCCTGTCCTTGTTAAGTTTTTCTCCGATTATTATGTACTGGTCATTCGGACTGCATAAGTCAACTGCAAGTTCGAAATACTGGTTATAACCTATCAATCCTTTTCCGCCGGCTGATTCTGAAACCTCTTTTGAAATTATTCTCTCGATTATCTTTCTTGAATCAAAATTATTAAGAAGATCGAAGTGTGTCGTATTCAGACTCCAGAAGTCCTCGCAATAATCATCCACTGAAACTCCGCCGATATTTTGTGCGCTCTCCAGCGAAACCAGCCCGTCACTCACTGTATCTTCTGCAAAGAATTTCGTGAAATCATAAGGCATAGTTCCGGCAACGGCAAGATATTCAACATTCTCAGCTCTGGAAATTTGCTTTCCTTTTAGAAGTTCAGCCAATACTTTGCTGTTCAAGTTGAACAGGAAGCCTATTTTTTCATTTAGGAATTTATTGAAGTACTCTTTTGCATTGCTTGTAATTGTGCCTTCGTTTGGAGATGCAACAGCAATTACTTTTGCAAATTTATCAACAAAAGTATAAGGTCTTTGCGTCTTTCCTTTATTCTGCGCCTCTGCATAAGCAAGAACCTCCTGCGCAATCATTCCACCCATGCTGTGACCAACAGCATGAATGTAATCGAATTCTCCCGATTTTGCCTGAAGCAAATCTGCCAGTTCTTTTGCATTCTCTTCGATTGTTTTGCTTGAAGGATATCCATAAGTCCAAACCTGCCATGGCTGATTTGTTAATTTCATTTCATTAATCATTTCTTCAAATCGCTCTGGTGAATTTTCAAATCCGTGTATAAGCAATACGGCATCTCTTGAAGTTCCGTCATAAACTTTTGTTAATTTTCCGTCGTAGCAGTTCAAACACACAAGTCCCATTGCGGCAACAGTCAAAATCTTGTTCTCTGCGAATTCTGAAACATTTCTTATTTCGGCAGTAACTGTTTTGGAACCTGCGTTGACCGTTCCTCCGATATAATTCCACTCGTTATTTTTCAATGCGTAAAGCGCAATGCTGTATTCATCTACTTTTTCCTCGAACAAATATGGAAGGGTTATGTTCATTGGCTTTTGATTCAATGAATCAAATAATATTTGTGTAGGCGTGCTGACAATCTTTATTTTTGGATTTTGTGCTTCAGGAACATCTCCAAACACTTTGTCAATGGCTAGTTTTCCGTCTATTATTCCGGAGAAAACCAATCTTGTTCTGCTTGAAGAAACTTCTGCGGTTCCTGGTTTTGATTCAACTCTTTCTAATGGAAGAGGGAAAAATTCTGGAGACAGCACAGATGATGTCCTTTCAATGTTTTCGAATATGTCTTCTCCGCATTCCAAATTGAAAATCTCTTTTAATGATACTGCACTGCAGTCGTTTCCTCTGCATCTTAATGCAGTTATGTTTGTGTATGAATCCGGCAGAGACAGACTTATTTTGAAACTTGAATCGGTACATTCAACCTTGAAAGGAGAAACGAGAACTTCATATCCTGGCTTCAAAATTAAATTTGAAATTGAAGTTCCTGGTTTAATTGAACTGGTTGTCTGACTTACCCCTGCTACTTCCGTGCATGCGAAGGGATTAAGATTTATGTTTTCCGCGGTTATTGACGAAACGGATGCAGAAGGAACCTCCAGTACCGGTTCTGTTTCTTCAGCAGGAGGAGTATAGAAAATTCCTGAATGGGTAGATCTTCCTCCAGTTTCGGTTGCTGGCGTTGTCGGAATATCAGAGACAAAAACGGTTATTGCAGAATAATTTATGTTTCCAAGAGTATCATTGACCGTTATGTTTACTGCAAAGGTTCCTGCGGTCAGAGAGGTAATGTTTTCCATGATACCTGTACTCCTGTTTATTTTAAATCTGACTGTGTCATTTATGTAATATGCATCAACCCCGGACAAATCAGATGCATTAATCCAGTAATAGACAGAATATCCTGCATATGTGCTTATGTTGCTGAGAGTTTCGTTGAATGACGGAGGAATTGTATCGTTGACAAAGACCCAAATTACTGATGAATTAACATTGTTATTTGTATCATTAACGGAAATATTTATTTCATACCATCCGTAGGAAACAAACGTTGCATTTTCAAGCAGTCCTGTGCTCGAATTTATTTTGAATCTTGTTGTGTCATTTACCGAATATTTATCAAAGAATAAATCCGATGCATTAACATCATATGCAATTGCCTCCCCGACTTCTGCAGTTATGTTGCTCAGGGACTCATTGAATAAAGGAGAAATTGTATCGTTGGACAGCACATAAAATGTGAAATTGTCCTGCCTTGCTGAATCATTTATCACTAATGTAATGTTGTGATACGCTATGTCTGAAAAAATCTTGTTGAATATGCTGACAAAAGTGTTCAGAACACCCACCACCGCCTCGACAAGTGCCTCAACGCCGTCAACAAACCACGAGAATGTCAGCGTGGCTGAATCATAATCAAGCGCGGTTACATTATATGTGATATTTGTTCCCGTTTCTACAACGATGGAAACATTTGTATCCTCTCCCAATACAGGGGGTGTTCCGTTAGTTGAATTTGGAAATATTTCCGTTATGTTTGGAATGGATGCTGCGAATATTGTGGAAAACGATGGTGTTGTGAAATTCATTATGCTATTTGCACAGACAATATTCTCACATGAAGTGCACTGAGATGCTTCGCTTTCCGCACCTGAAATTTCCTCATAATATCCTGTGTTTCTGAACAGCTCGACACTGCATGAAGGCACCGCAAATGAGACCGTTGCATTCGTATTTAGATTTGGCTCCCCTGTTGTGTTTACAGCAATTATGCTTGAATTTAGGAAGTAATTGTTTGTTAGGTTTGTTATGTTTCCAACCAAGAAAAATGTAACTGAATTTGCCAGAGTGTCATTTATGAAAAGAGTGTTATTGTCGCTCTCGTTTGCATCGTAATTGAAAACTACGTCGTGAGTGTTGCCGAGGAAAAGAGGATTTATTATTGAGTTATTTACGTTTACCGCTCCAAATGAAGGAACATCGCTGAACAAGAATGCCTGGCGCGTATATGAAATATTCAAATCGGTGAATTGGTTATGGTAAGAAGCTCTTGCACGTATGCCTATCGAATTGTTTTTAATTATGTTGGAGCCGATTAAATTCCTGTTTGCATTTCCTCCGCCGTACGGATTGAATTCCAGCCCAATTCCGAGCGTACATCCATCAAATACATTATACTCTATTGTCGGTCCTTTTTGGATTATGGAAATTGCTTCACCAGTTTGATTGTAGAAGTTATTGTACGAAATTGTGTTCTTGTCTCCTTCAACATCATTCACAATCCCATAAAGTCCGCTGTAAAATGTGTTGTTTGAAATTGTTGCATTTATTGAAGAGCTTACGAAAATTCCGTATGTGTTGTTGTGGAAGGAATTATTCAGGAAATACGCTGTGCTTACATTCATCAAATATATTGCTCCGTTGAAATTTTTGAAAATGCAGTCTCTGATTGTTATGTTGCTTATGCTGTGAAGACTGACCTGCTTGAATGCTTGGTTTGTTGCATTCCCTGTTAAAGTCGACCCGTCGCAGCTCAGATAAACATTGCTTGTGTTGATTATTATACTTCCATTTATGGTATAGTTTCCTGGACACAAAGTTATTCCATCTTCATTCAATGTAAATCCGTCTGCTGAAGGAATTAAACAAGTTACGTTCACATGGAATGTAAATGTGTCATTTACGCCCGCTTCTGTTGAATTTACAACAACCGTCACATTAGTCATGTCTGTTGCCAGGAATATCCTGCTGAACATGCTTATGAATCCATTGACTACCACATCAACAAATTCTAAAATCCCATTTACAAACCAGCTGAACGTGAATGTTGCGCTGTCTGCAGTAATTGTAACATTGAATGTTGTGTTTTGAGAGGAAGTTGAATTTATTGTCAAAGTTATGTTAGTATCGTCGGCGGTTATGTTCTGCCATTCATTCGTCTGATTTGGATAAACAGAAATAAATTCTGCTTTGTTTCTTATTGAAATATTGTTTGAACAGACTGTTGTGCCGTCGAAAGTTCCGTCATTGGGAGTTACGCAGACAGACCAGTTTTCTCCTGTTAGTGTCTCGTATTTTGAAAGCGTATCTGTTCTTGATACATTAAGAAGCAAAACTTCCTGCGATGAAATAGATTTATTGAAAATCAAAAAGTTATCAATTGTTCCGTTGAAGTATATTTTGTGCTGCGTGTTGATTCCTACTGTTAAATATCCTTCATATCCTTGGCTTTCATTTTCTATACTTGTTGTTGATGCCCTCAAAACGCCGTCAACATAAATGAAAGTTCCTTCATCGAAACTTCTGATGACAGCCAAGTGATGCCAAAGTCCATCCATTACATCTACTCCCGTTGTAGCTGCACCGATATATGGGTCGTTGGGATATAAGCGGAAATCTATGCTTCCGTCTCCCATCACAGTTATTTCCTTATCATAATTTCCTCCAAAAGGTATGCCGTCAGAGAAACCCATCACACTGCCGTTGCTTTCTGTTTTTAACCACAGACTAACTGCCATGCTTCTGTTGAAATCACTTGCATTCAGGGGAGTGTAGATATAGCTGCGGTTTCCGTTGAAATCATATGCTCCATAACCATCGTGTCCTCCCGTATAATTCCAAGTAGCATTAACTACAAATACATCTGCATTGTATGAGGAATAATCTTTTGTGTATGTAGAATTGCTCCCTCCTTCGAAAGGAAGATTAAGTCTTGCATAAGACACACCGTCAATTCTCCAGTCAGTTATGTTCACAACCGTGTCATTTTCAGGATCTGTTGAATTCCAGTAAGCAGTCAGATTTTCTGTTGTGAAGTTTGTAGAATATGTTGAATTCAATATCACATTGTTTACTTCCGGAGCAGTTCCGAATCCGACTGCATAACCATCGAAATGAGCCACAGTAAATGAAATTAAATTGCCGGAACAAACCATGTTAGTGCATGCGGGATTTGTTGATGCTGTGCAAAGCTGGCCGTCGTCAACAATTAATGAACGGTTTGTCGTAAATGAACCATAATAGTAAATCTTTGCAGGACATGTTCCATAAGGTAGCACAAGAGTTACATTTGCTGACCTGTTTAGGCTTAACTCGAGAGATGCATTAATTGAGATTATGCTGTCATTTAAGAAAATGTTCTGCTGGCTGTTGCTCACATTCAAAATGGATGGAAAATCAACAGAATTGTTTCCTTTCTCGAAAGAGTAGCTAATTTGTGTTGAACTTAATATGTCAAAAGAATTATTTTCTATCGTGTTGTTTGCAATTATCAACCCGCTTACGGAACCTATTCTAATTCCGTAAGTTGAATTGAAAAGAAGGTTTCCATTGATAACAGATGTATTGCCTGCGCCATTCTGCAGATTTATTGCCGCTGAATCAGCCTGCCCTGAGATGCCGGAAACATAATTTTGAGTAATGATATCAAAAAACGAACCTCCCCCGACATCAATTCCGTATTCGGAACTCAAAATAGAATTCCGCGTTATTGTGCTATTTCCTGAGGCGGTTATCATTATTGCTGTTGTTGAATTTGTCAAGCTGTTGTTTGATATTGTCATGTTGCCTGACGTTGTCAAATCAATTCCTGTCCCGCACAAATCTACGATGTTGTTTGAGATTGTTCCGTTTTGAGAGGCAATAACATAAATTCCTTTGCCGCTAACATTAATGAAGCAATTATCACTTATGTTGATATTAGTTATGGCGTTTGTAAATACACCATGATCAGTAGACACGTTCGTTATTGTATTGTTTGAAAATAGCAATCCTGCTGCGGTAAATGGAGCTAACACCTGCATTAGCACTGCTGAAGTTGCTGAATTCGAAAAAATATTATTAGTTATTTTGATTTCGTTGACAATTCCCCCATCAATTAAAAATCCGTATGTATTTGTATCGAAAAAACAGCTGTCCAGCGTGAAATTGCTTCTGCTGTTGCCATACAAATAAACAGCAATATTATCCAAATTAATGAAGGAACTATTCACTATACAAGAATCATTTCCGCCGTGAATATTGACTGCTGATCCGCTGCCTGTATCTATGTTTTCTAAGTTCAAATTGGCCGCAAAGAAGGCCGTTCCGTTCAATTTGATTGCACTGCCTGCGGTTCCCGAGAGATTGCAGTTTTTAACAGAAATGCGGTCGTTCATGTCAAGAGGATAATCAACGCTTCCTCCCGAAATCAGCGAAACATCTGAAGCGGCCGCTGCCGTTGAATTTATCAAAAAACTATTGCAGTCAATCACGATATTGTCCGAATCGCTGAGATTTATGCAGCTCACCGTCGTATTAATAGACTGTGTTAAATTGA
The DNA here is from genome assembly GCA_016935155.1 of Candidatus Woesearchaeota archaeon. GTDB lineage: Archaea > Nanobdellota > Nanobdellia > Woesearchaeales > UBA10107 > UBA10107. The sequence continues at coordinate 28,184 of JAFGRQ010000017.1, read as the reverse complement.
CTGTTAAATTTCCAATTTGCGCTGCTCTCGAACACGAATCACAGCTGTCGCAGTTGGCGAAGTTTGTAACGTTTATGCTGTCCGTTGCATTTAACTGTTCAAATGTTGATGCATAACAGGAGATATTGTAATGCTTTTGCCCTGACGAACTGAAATTCCTCACAAATTCATAAAATGTAGATGTTGTGTTGTAAGTCATTGCGCCACTCAAGTCCGTGAAATTTATGTCGCATGTTGCTCCAGTTATATTTACAGAGTCTGTTGTGTTCGAGTAATTTGCATAAAATACATAGTTTTGAATCAGAGTTCCGTCGCTTCCGCTCAAATCCAAATCATCATATATTATTAAAGTTGAAAGATTTCCGCCGCCGCCGGATATTGTGGTCAATCCAGTAATTGCCATAAAATTATCTCCCGGCTGTATTGAAAACAAAGCGAAGCTGAAAGAAGCCAGAAGGAGAGCAAGAGCGAACATATATTTTATGGAGGACTTATTTTTCATCTTTCTCCTCCGTGAATTTTGCTAAAGTTCCAAGCTCTCTTTTCTTTTTGAAATTCAGGATTGCCTGTTCAACTAGATGAGAACGGTTTCTGAAGACTCCCTTTTCAACTTCCCGGTTTATTTTTTCTACAATTTCTTCATCGACAGAAACCGGAAAAGGGATTTTTTTAGTCATTCCTTTCCTCCAGGAAAAAATCTTTGATTGCCTGTTCAACAAGATGAGAACGATTTCTAAATTCAGAATTTTCAGCTTCTTGGTTTATCCACTCAGCTAGCTCTTCATCGATAGAAACAGGCAAAGGAACTTTCTTTTTCATGTGGTACCCTGTGCGACATTGAATAGGCAAAGCTTTGATTTGATGTTTTTCATGCGGCCTCTTTTAAGAAATTATAATTTTTAATAAGATTTATAAGAGTTTCTCTTTGTTTTTTATTTTCAATATAGAAAATAACAATTATTCTGCCTTTTTCTTCTTCAAATGCTTTTCAATCAATCTGATAGGAATCTCGCAAAATGCCTTGTTCATGAAAACAATCTTCGAGTCAACAGAATCCCAAAGAAGAAACCCGTATGTTGATTGCCTCTTTCCTGAAACAAAAATTATATCCGGCGGCATGAAATAAGAGCTGTACAAATCATCTTTTATTGCATCCTTCGTAATATTCTCCGGGTCAATCTTTCCCAACTTGACTCTTCTCGCAACCATTCTTGCTGCATCGACAATCTCTTCCTGGCCGTCGTAATTTATGCATAAATTTAGAAAATACTCATCATATTCTTTTGTTTGGTCAATCAGCTTCTTAATCGATTCAATCAGCCTCGGAGGCATTTCGTACCATTTTCCAAGAACGGAAATTTTGACTCTGTTATTATGTATTGTTTTATCGGCGCCCAATTCATTCATAAAAACAACCAACTCATCCACCAAAGCGGAATATTCATTTGGTAATTCAAGATTTTTTGGAGAAATAAAAACAGTCATAATAGGTATGTTTTTTTTAATCTGCATCCCCAACAGTTCATTTATTTTTTTGAAAGATGCTCTGTATCCTTCATACAGCTTCTTTTTCTTTTTCAAAGCCCATGCTGCAGAATCCTTGCAAATAAAAGCGATATGAGATGTGTTCATGTTATTCACAATACAAGAACATTTATATAGTTTTTTGGGAGATTTAAGAACACAATGGACCTTGTTTTAAATTTGCTCGCAATAACTGCCCTTTTTGCCGGTTCGGTGACTGATTTTCGAAAACACGAAGTTCCATACTGGATTAGCTACAGTTTCCTTGCCGGAGCGATTGGAATACGGCTTTTGAACTCAATATTCACCTCAAACTTCAGTTATTTGCTAGACGGACTGCTTGGACTTGCAGTTTTCTTTTGTGCTGCTTATCTTATGTACAAATCATCGCAGTGGGGAGGAGGAGATGTAAGTGCGGCAATGGGAATTGGAGCAGTAACCGGATTAAATAGCTCTGCATTTGTTTTTTTCATTCTGCTCATTTTTGTTGGAGCTGTTTACGGAATCATATGGTCTGTTTATCTCGCAATGAGGAACAAAAGAATTTTTGCCGGAACATTCAGAAAAGAATTCATGAAATCAAAATCTATTTTTGTTTTTGCCTCCGTTTTTTTAGTTATTTCTTTGCTTTCTTTCGCTGCGATTGAATTTGCTTTTGCTTTTCTTCTGTCAGGACTTGCTCTGCTGTTTCTTATTGCAGTCAGTTCATATATTTTTGTTAAATCTGTTGAAAAATCCTGTTTGATAAAAAAAGTAAAGGCCTCGCAATTAACAGAAGGAGACTGGATAATAGATGAAATAAGAATGAAAGGCAAGCTAATCGCATCTCCAAAATATCACGGAATAACCATGAAACAAATAAACGCCTTGAAGAATTACAGAGGTAAAATTCAGATTAAACTAGGAATTCCATTCTTGCCTGCATTCCTGATTGCTTATGTTGCTTTGATATTTTTAAAAGAGTTTATTTTAACATTGGTTTAGATTTTCTCCATTTGAACTCAGCGCCCACACCATTCTTCCTTTTTTATTTTAATTAAATATTCCATAAAACCAAAATTTTTGAAAAATCAAGTGCTGGGTTGTGTTCTGTGTTCTGCCGGAGTCTCTCTGAAATTTTGTAGCTTTTTCAGATAATTAAACAACACAAATTATCCAGAATAAAAATTAAACCTGTCAATGTCGCACATCACAGCACCGGCCATTTCTCTATTCATCATTCTGTATGTCATTATGTCCTGCTCCGAAAAAATGCAGTTTCTCAATGGATGAGAATGCAAATCAATAATTGTTGATTCATTACAGATTGCTGAATGAACAGTGATTGGATTGTTAAAATAAATTTTTGGCTCGTAGAAAGACGTTACATAATATGAACCGTCTTTTACAAATCCTTCGAGACAAAGCTTGAACTCTGCTGTTTGGTGTTCAACATAATATTTCTGCAAAGCTTCAAGCACATCGGGTTTGAAATAATATTTTACATCATCCTTTTCGATTGTGTTGTTGTTTATTGTTTCACTTTCAATCAGACTTATCAGCACGTCATGCGGAACAATGAAAGAAAGCATCAACAAAGCAAGAAAAATACTGAAAACAAATGCTGCTATCTTTTTTCGTTTAATCTTCTCTTCTGTTTCTTCTTCTAATTCGTGCTTTTCTAATTTCAAATCGTAATGCTTATCCATATTTATTTAACTCTGAAAAAACACCATTCTTTTCCAAATATTCAAAATATTCTTTTTTTAACCTTTCAAAATCAGCCGGCTTTTCCTGCTTAATTGCCTTGCCAATCTTTGTAAGAATGGTTAATTCTTCTTTTAGCTTGTTCTCATTTTGCTTAATTCCCTCATCCATCAATAAATCATTTACTTCAATCAAATGCCTGACGATATCTAACGCCTCTAAGTAATAAGTGCACTTCGCGAGAAATTCTACTTCTCTTTTTTTGTGAACAATGCGCAGTCTGTGCTGCCCCAAATCGTATCCCTTTTTTGTTAATGTTGCTGCCGGTGTCATGAAAGGAAGATTTGACTAAAACTATTTAAATCTAACATCGTAAGCTTTATAAACAAGCAGTTAAGCAAAAATAACATACCTATGAGTTATGACGCGCACTGGCGCTGAACGAGGGCATTCTAAGTCCTTGTAATCCAATAGGTTGGAGCAAAAATGAGCGACAAAAAAGACCTAGCATTACAAGCAATCGAAGTAGCTAAGAATTCAGGAAAAATAAAAAAAGGAACAAACGAAGTCACAAAAGCCTTGGAAAAGGGAAATGCAAAGCTTGTTGTTTATGCAAAAGATACACAGCCAGCTGAAATCATAATGCACTTGCCTATTCTTGCAAAAGAAAAAGGAGTTCCTTGCGTTGAAGTTGATTCGAGAGAAGAACTCGGAACAGCCGCAGGACTTGCACTTCCAACATCAAGCGTTGCGATTGTTCAAGAAGGCGAATCAAAGAAAATAATCACACAAATTGCCAAAGAGTAAACAATGAAAATTAAAAATTTTCAAGTTTTAAATGGAGTTTAAAAATGGGAAGCGATAAGCCACAAAAAAAAGAACTCGTTATGAACGAGTTCAAAGGAAAACAGCAGCCCGAGCAGAAGCAGACATCAGGAGTTTCATTTTCCCCTGCGGTTCCTGCGAGAGTTGAGGAAATCGTAGGAAGAACAGGAACGAGAGGAGAGGTAACTCAAATAAGATGCAAGGTTCTTGAAGGAAGAGATGCAAATAAGACTTTAAGAAGAAATGTCAGGGGACCCATTCAGCTCGGAGATATCTTGATGCTCAGAGAAACAGAATTTGAAGCCCAGAAATTATTCCAGGGCGGCGGAAGAAAATGACCAAATGCTCTTTCTGCGGTTCTGAAATTGAAAAAGGAACAGGGAAAACTCTTTTCATGAAAGATGGAAAGACAATTAATTTTTGCAGCAGAAAATGCGAAAAGAACCTGCTTAAATTAAAAAGAGTCGCGAGAGAAACTCCCTGGACTGTCGAATACAAAAATGCGAAGCAAGTTAGATTGGGATTGCTGAAGGAAGGAAATCAAGTTTCGAAGAAAGTAAAAACAGAAGTCAAAGAGACAAAGAAAGAAGTAAAAAAAGAATCTCCTAAAAAAACTAAATAAAATGACAGAAAAAGTTGAACAATGTTTAGTCATAATCAAACCAGATGGTTTGGTTAAATCTCTAACTGGAGACATTATTTCAAAACTTGCAGAGACTAAATTAACGATAGTCGGTGCAAAAATAGTTAGTGTTTCAAGAGAACTTGCAGAAAGACATTATCATAAACTAAAAGAAGCTAAAGGAGAAGCTATTTTCGAAGCAACTCTAAAATATATCATGGGGCACTATCATACAAATAGGGTTCTCGTAATGGTGTATGAGGGAGAAGATGCGATAGCAAAGATAAGGGAACTTGCAGGAGCAACAAATCCTGAAAAAGCAGAACCTACAACAATAAGAGGAAAATACGGAAGAATACATTCCGATAGCGGTGTATTCGAAAACGTGATGCATGCTTCAGAAGATGGGGAACAAGCAGAACGTGAAATCAAGCTTTGGTTTAAACCGGATGAATTGGTGAGCAAAATTTATCCAAACGAAACAAAACAAGAAACAGTTGAATATTCATATTGGAAATGAGGTAATTAAAAATGGCAGATGAAAAACTGGCAAAAATGCTGAGAATTGCATCAAATCAAACTCACATTAGAAACATAGCTACTTCTGCTCACATTCACCATGGCAAAACAGCTTTGACAGATAATCTTCTCGCAGCGGCTGGTTTAATGTCTGAAAAAGCAGCAGGAGATTTGGAAGAGGGGATGGCAACATGGCAGCACAAAGACGAGCAGGAAAGACTTCTTACTGTTGATTCAGCAAACGTTTCCATGGCTCACACATTTAATGGAGAAGATTTCCTTATCAATCTCATTGATACTCCTGGTCACGTTGATTTTGGAGGAAATGTTACAAGAGCAATGAGGGCTGTTGACGGAACTGTTGTTCTCGTCTGCGCTTCTGAAGGAATAATGCCTCAGACAGAAACTGTTTTGAAACAGGCACTTAGAGAAAGAGTTAAACCTGTTCTTTTCATCAATAAATGTGACAGATTAATCAAAGAAATGATGTTCACTCCCGAGCAAATGCAGAAAAGATTCGCTGAAATTGTTCTCAAATTCAATAAATTAGTTGGACAAATAGCAGAACCCGAATTCAGGGAGAAATGGAAAGTAGATATTGCAGACGGTTCTGTTGCGTTTGGTTCTGCAAGAGACAACTGGGCTATGTCTGTTCCGTTCATGAAAAAAAAAGGGGTTTCATTCAAAGATATTTTAAATATTTACAATTTAGACGAAGATGTAAGGAAAAAATGGGTTTGGGACAAGGCTCCATTATATGAAGTTCTTTTAGATATGGTTATCAAGCACCTTCCTGACCCTAAACAAGCTCAGGCTTACAGAATTCCAAAAATATGGAGAGGAGATATTGACTCCGAATTAGGAAAAGATTTATTGTCATGCAATCCAGACGGAAAACTTACTTTTGTTGTTACAAGAATTTTAATTGACCAGAGAAGCAACAGAGAAGTTGCAGCAGGAAGACTGTATTCAGGAACGATAAGGTCAGGACAGGAAGTTTGCATCTCGGGTGATAATTCAAAACAAAAAATTCAGAATCTTTATGTTTACAAAGGAGTAAGGCCGGAAATGATCGAGGCAATGCCCTGCGGAAACATTGTTGCAATAATGGGAGTTAGAACAAGAGCGGGAGATACACTTTCTCTCGAACCAGATGTTGCTTTTGAAGAAATGAAGCATATTTTCGAGCCGGTTGTTACAAAAGCAATCAAAGCAAAAAATCCTGCAGATTTGCCTAAGCTAGTTGAAGTTTTAAGACAGGTTGTAAAAGAAGATCCTTCAATCAAAGTTGAAATTCACGAAGAAACAGGAGAGCACTTGCTGAGCGGCATGGGAGAACTGCACCTAGAAATCGTTGAAAACAGAATCAAGACAGAAAAAAATGTTGATGTCCTTGGCTCTCCTCCAATTGTTGTTTACAGAGAATCAGTTGCCGGTGAATCTCCGGAAGTTGAAGGAAAATCTCCAAACAAGCACAACAAAATCTACATTAAGGTTGAGCAAATGTCAGAAACAATGTCAAAGGCGATTGCAGACGGCTTCATTCCAAACGGCAGAATTAAGAAAAAAGACCAGAAATTATGGGAAGCTTTGGAAAATGCAGGATTTGACAACAAAGAATCAAGACAGGTTAAAGACATTTATGAAGGGAATATATTTTTAGACCAAACAAGAGGTATTGTTGGAATCGAGGAAATTCTTGAATTAATAATTGATGGATTTGAAGATGTCATGTCTTATGGTCCTTTAGCGAGAGAAAAATGTGTCAACATGGTTGTCAGATTAACTGACATCAACATGCACGAAGATGCTATTCACAGAGGACCGGCGCAAGTTCTTCCTGCTGTGAGAGAAGCAATCAGAGGCGCAATGATACAGGCCAAACCAGTTATGTTTGAACCAGTTCAGACGTTATTGTTTGAAGCACCTATTGAATACATGGGAGAATTAACTAAATTAGTTACTCAGAAAAGAGGAATTTTAATTGATGTCATAACTGAAGAAGAATCTTTTGTCACAGTTCGCGGAGAAATACCTGTTGCAGAAACATTTGGACTATCAAATGATTTAAGGTCTGCAACAAATGGACGCGGCGTTCAATCCATGGCTGACCAGACTTTCAAAAGAATGAATCCAGAGTTGCAGGGCAAAGTGGTTGGACAGATTAGAGAGAGAAAGAAACTGTCTGTTGATGAAATGGGTGTTGCAAAATCTCATGCAGGCGGTTAGCGATAACCGTTTATTTTTTATTTAGTTTTCATCCTATGTATTTATATATTAGAAAAAACAAATCTAACTATGCAATTATTACAAAAAAAAGGCATCAAAGGAATATTATCAAAAATTTTTCTTCCTCAGCAATATATCGCCGAATCTATAAAAGACCTCGTAGATAATGCAGCAAGCCTTAAAACAAACCCATGGTATTCTGTCGAGAGTGGTTTCGCGTGGGTTGGATTAAAAAATGTTTCTGCAACGCATGAAGATAATTACGGAGATTGTTTAAACATTAATGACAAAACAGGAAAAATAATTGCTCATATAAACAGAGAAACAAATCCTTCAGTTCTTGACGAATTATGTTCGGAATTCGAAGATTTTCAGTTCAAACTACCTAATGTTAATGTTATATTGCGGTATGAACCAAATACCAAGTACTGCGAAGTCGTTTCGATTCAGGAATGCTCAAAAAAATGAGAATGTGGATGATTGACCCAAAACTATTGTGCAGAAAACATCTTCTTGGCGAGCACGGAGAATTGCATAAATTTATTCCTTCTTTCAAAAAGAAAATCAAAGTTCATGGAAGAATCTCCCCAAAAGTTCAGATTGAACCGAAGAGCTATGAAAAAAGACACAATCAATTGGTAAAAGAAATGTTAAGAAGAGGTTATTCACACAATTCAAAACTAAAAGCTCCCGATTTTTCTTATCTGCCGAAAGAACACAGGAATGCAAAAGTTAATATTAACATTTCAATCGGAGATTTGAAAAAAAGATGCAAAGAATGCAAAAAAAGAATAGAAAAATGGAAAAAATGATGTGATTACTTAATCACAACCATTCTTTGATTCAAACAAGCTTTTCCGTTTTGGATTGGAAGTATAACAAATGACTTGACTTCCGAACCAAGTTCTCCTGCTGCGTCATCTAAATCAACCGTGTACGTTACCAATCCGCCAATCGCAACCGCTTCAGAGTTCATCTTGTAAATCTTTTTTTCTCCAGAGGAAAATTCAAAATATGAACCTTCAATTCCTACTTTTCCGTTGTTTTTGAATGAAACAGTAATTACATTTCCGTCTCTGACTGTCGTTCCTGGAACAATTCCTGCAACTGCTGTGCAAGACCGGTCTATTTCAGGTGCAGAAGATGCTGCAACATTAGGCTGCGCAGATGATGCGCCTGGCGTTGAAGATTCAGATGCTGAAGGCGCACTTGTTTCCTGCACAGTCTGCGAAGGAGCTTGACTCCCTGTTTTCTGCTGCATTAAAAACAAAACGACCAACCCAATTGCAACGAACAAAAATATTAACCACAGCCATCCGAAAGAATTTTGCCTTTCTTCGAGCCTTGGCGGCTCCCAGTTATCTATAAATTTACCCATGTTAAGCACCCCTTGATTAGCAAAATACCCTTTTAGTATTTAAACATTATGCTCTTTTCTTGACCATTCTTTTCTTTTTGATATCGTACGTGAAGTAGTAGGCGCCGTTCTCCGGAATGAGCAAACCGATTAAAAACATAAGAATCCCTCCAACAATCAAAATCGGGATTGCAACAACAGCAAAAACAAGGGCCAGAATCATCGTTAATCCGGCTGCAACAGCAGTTCCCCCCATTATCATCCATGACCTTCTCATGGTGAGAATCTCCTCACCCGCCGTTTATAAAAATAACTAAAGAGAAGTTATATAAAGGACTTGGATATCCCGAGTTTTTGATATGAAAGAAAATATGAAAGAAATAATCTGGCACGGAATGGAATACATAAGATTTCTAGATGTTGTAACAAAAAGATGCAGAGAGTTGAGTCCCGATGAAAAAAAAGACACCATTCCTTGTTACTGCTGTGAAGAACTCGTTCCAAAAAGAATATCTGAAATAACCCAGGGTGCTTGTGTCGATTGCAGAGCAGATTTGAGTTACAATGTTGTCCCAAGAGATCCTCACACAGAATGCAAAGAACTATATTTGAAAAAAGAAGAGTTGAATTCCTTCAAAGAGGGCAATCTTGAAAAAACGGCTCTTGAGGCGGTTGAACCAGAAGATGCAGAAGAAAAGCTGGAAGAACTCGTTGCCGCAAGTGAGAACATACAGTAAATTTATATAAAATATATATCATTCTTTAAATAATAGTTTCACTTGAGAAAATCCAAAATGGCGCTCGAAACCCAGACCAACAATAGTTCTGAAATCGCAATTGTCAAACCTTACGAGTTGGAAGCTGCACTTACACATAAATTCTACCACGGAATAGAAAGCAAACCAATTACAACAAGAGAAGCAGTATCTGTACACAAAGAAGAATGGGATACGGGATTGCATTTACAAAGAAATTTTGAATTGATTCGTGAAGGTCTAAAAGGCACAAAATATGCCTGTGAGTCTGACAGAAATCTCCATGAAATGAAAAAGAGAATTGATACTAACTATTCCCATGAGAAAGATGAAATAAACAACATTTTGTGCGAATGGAGAGAATCTGAAAAAGGAAATAAATGGGTTGAAAACTGGTATTTGCGGAGAGAAAAAACTGCGAAAGGAATATTCCACAAACACAAGGTAAATGTTGATAACACAGAACAAATAAATTCTTTAGTTGAAGCATTGAAAGGATTTTACTGCAATGTCTTCGTGAATGGAAAAAACATAATCCCTGACTTTTATCTGAGAGAAAACGGAAACATTGTTCCTTACTGTGATTTGCAGTTCAACAATCCAACGTTCGAAAAAGGAGAGACTCTTGAATTCCTGGTTGGCGGAAGTGAAGTCGAAAAAGCTGAAAAATTTCTAATGGACAGGATGAATGAGAACTTGCACAACTAATTCTACACAGAAACCTTTATAAAGCCCCTTAAATTCTATAGTCTAAGGGGGATAGAGAACTCATTTAAGCGAAAGCTTTAAATAGCAACATCAAAACCCAAAATTATCCTATTCATAGGGAGGAATTATAAAAATGGCTAAGGCAAAACCACACGTAAATATTGTATTCGTGGGTCACATCGACCACGGAAAATCTACGACAGTCGGAAGACTATTGTATGATTCAGGAAATGTAGACGAACAGGCAATGAGAAAACTTCAAGAAAAAGCAAAGGAGCTTGGAAAAGTAGGCTTCGAATTTGCTTACGTAATGGATACTCTGAAAGAAGAGCAGGAAAGAGGAATTACAATCGACTTGTCTCACCAGAGATTTGAAACTGACAAATATTATTTCACAATAATTGATGCGCCTGGCCACAAAGACTTCGTTAAAAACATGATTACAGGAGCAGCACAAGCTGATGTTGCAGTTCTTGTATGCGGTGCGAACGAAATCAAGGGAACAGAATCAGTCACAGAACTTCCTCCTCAAACAGTAGAACACGCAAGACTGACAAAAATCCTTGGCGTTGGACAATTAATCGTTGCTGTCAACAAAATGGACATGCAGGGATACAACAAAGAAAGATTCGAAGGAGTAAAAACAGCTGTATCAGCTTTGCTGAAAGCATCTGGATGGAAAATTGAAGACGTTCCGTTCATACCGATTGCCTCATTGAAAGGAGATAATGTTGCAAAGAAATCTACAAACATGTCATGGTACACAGGACCAACATTGCTCGAAGCAATGAACAACCTGAAAGAACCTCAGAAACCAACAGACCTTCCATTGAGACTTCCTTTGCAGGATGTTTACAAAATTGCAGGAATCGGAACCGTTCCGGTTGGAAAGGTCGAAACAGGAGTGATTAAGGTAAATGACAAAGTTACTATCGTTCCAGGAAGAGAAGGAAAAGGAGTTTCTGGAGAAGTAAAGTCAATCGAAATGCACCATGAAGCGCTTCAAAGCGCAGAACCTGGTGATAACATTGGCTTCGTAGTCAGAGGAGTTGAAAAGAAGGACGCTGCAAGGGGAGATGTTCTTGGTCACTCAAGCAATATCCCTACTGTTGCAACAGAATTCACAGCGCAGATTGTTGTATTGAACCATTCATCTGTAATTACTGTTGGATACACACCAGTATTCCACATTCACACAGCACAGGTTGCATGCCAAATTACAGAACTGGTTAAAAAACTAAATCCAATGACTGGAGAAGTACTGGCAGAACATCCCGACTTCATCAAAAATGGTGACGCGGCGATTATAAAATGCAAACCAATGCAGCCATTATGCATCGAAAAGCAGAAGGAAATACCTCAGCTTGCGAGATTCGCAATCAGAGATTCCGGTGCAACAGTAGCAGCAGGAATGTGCATCGATTTAATTAAAAAGGCTATGTAAGCCTTTATTTCATTTTATTTTTATCATAGGGATTAATTTCCTTATGGCCCACACGCAAAATGGCACAAACAGCAAGAATAAAAATAGCAAGTACAGATATTGGAAAGATCAACACAGTTTGTGACTACATCAAAGACATTTCTACAAAAACAGGAGTGGCAATGAGGGGCCCTATACCTTTACCAACTAAAAAACTCAAGATAGCTACGCGTAAATCGCCATGTGGAAACGGAAAATCAACATGGGAAAGATACGAAATGAGAATCCACAAGAGATTAATTGATTTGGGTGTTGATGAGCGTTCTTTGAGATTAGTTATGAGAGTTCCAATCCCAGAAGGATTGAATATTGAAATTGAAATGATTTAATTATTTCTTGCGTTTTCTAGAATTTTATTTGCTGCATTAAGAACAGGATCTGCTTCCCTTCTCATGCATTTATTTATATCGAAGCAAACATCAGTTAAATAAGAAAGTCTATTTATGTTTCTCGTTCTTAATTCATGCGCAAAAATTGTTAGTTCTTGATAGAGATCCAGTTTATCATATGATGCATCAGGAGCATTATTTGTCAAGGCCATTTCGAGAGCTGAAGAAGTTAATCTGTCTAATCTTTTTTCTTTTGATTTTTCTGCCAAATGCATAAGCAGATCAGCAAGTTCGATTGTGCTTTGAATGTTTAAATCTCCTATTCTTCTTGCATAGTGATTCAGGTTTACTGCTGCTTTTAGACTTAAATCTCTCAATGATTTTCCATGTTCCAGGATGTTGTAATCGTATTTCATGGATATGCAGTCAAACAACTCATATTTATGGCTTTCTGTTTACTCTGACCACAAGACAACCGCACAAAAACATTAAAAACATCGGTATTTTTCTAACCTCGTGAGTATTTCAGATAGAAACAAAAAAGTAGCACAAAATAGATGGAAGAAAATACATAAAGAAGAAAGAAAAAGAATAAAGAATAACAGAAATGCAATTATTCAAAAAGCACTTCTTTGTGGATTTATTGCAGGAGACGGTAGCGTACGTGAAGTCATGAACAAAGGCTACATTCATTCTCAGATTAACTTTTTTGCGGATGACAAAAATATGCTAAAAGACTACACCAAGGCCATGAATTTTATTTATGGAAAAGATCCTTCGATAAAACAAGAGAAAAACTTCATCGATGCAAGAATCTGTTCTAAAACAATCGTTCAAGATTTAAAAAACACAGCAAATTTCGGAATAAAGAAATGGTCTCCTCCATTATCTTTATTTTTTGTTTCGGGAGCCAAAGAAGCATGGATCAGAGGCTTTTTCTCTGCTGAAGCACATGTTGAGAAAAGAGCAATAAAAATCCAAACAGTTAATGAAGAAGGAATGAAACAAATATCCTCTCTGCTCAAATCCATGGAAATAGAAAATAAAATTTACTTCTATCAACCCAAAAAAGAGAATTATTCGAAGGTCACAATAATAAGAATAACTGACAGAAAATCACTAGAAACATTTTCTCAGAAAGTTGGTTTTTCTCACGAAAAGAAGGAAAAGGCCCTTAAAAAAGCACTAGGTTTATAAAAACCCCAATTTGAGAAAAATAAAGTATGCCGTGGTGGCACAACCTGGTACTGCGCAAATTGTGGCCTTTAAAAAGCCATGAGCGTAAGCCTGGAATCACTTTCCAAGGAAAGTACCATAGAGCTTGTTTCCGCAAGGATATCCCGGTTCAAATCCGGGCCACGGCGCTCACAATGACAACAGCAAAACAAACATACGAAAAAGCAGTTGAACAAAAAACAGGGTTAAGCATAAATCAAATTAGATGCATGAGTATTTGTGAATTGAGAACATATTTTGAAAGAAAAAACGGAAAACCAATGCAATATTCAATGAATGCACCCGAGCTAATATCTAGGGAAGAAATAAACAGACAAATAGATGAAATACTGTTTCCTAAAAAAGGTTTGCTGGCAAGAGTGTTTGGACGGTAGATATATAAGGAATCAAAAAAACACGAAAGGTTTTATTTGTTCAACGTTTGTTCAACATCTTTGAATTTTTGCTTGACATCTTCCGGGCTCCTTTCGAGTTCTTCCTTGAATTTTTCATAAGTCTTTGCTGCCTCTTCCATGTTGCCAAGTCTGTATGCGATTCTGTTTTGGACAACAAGCTTATCCAAGTATTTTCCTTCTCTGCTTATCGACAGCGATTTTTTAATCTGCAAAACAATCGTCAAAATCAAAATTATTGCAACAAAAACGGTGGTTGTTTTCGCGATTGCATCTCTCATCGCTGGGCTCAGACTCAATTTAGGCAGTCTGAACTCGGGCATTTTGAACCCTTTCTTTTTCTCGGGTTCTTTCGTTGCACTTGCTGTTATTGCTTTGGGTGCTTCTTCTACCGCTTCTTGTTTTGTGGATTCTGACTTTACATCATAATCCACACACTTGTTCATCAAACATACTTGGCCCGGCATACAATCGCCGTTCGCGACACATTCATACGGTACGCACTCATTTTCATAACAGTATCCGAGAACTCCGCATTCAGCATCCGTTCTGCATTCAACCAATGTTATGTATGAACCACTTCCAGATCCGCCCCCTCCTCCACCTCCTGACGTGACAGGAGTTTCTCCCGCAGAATAAACGCTGAAGGAAGTTACTTCAAAGACAAATATGCCTCCTGCATATGAAATTTCAGTGCAGTCTGAACACACTTCTCCGTCCTTCATAGGTCTCGGGTTGGTAAAAGGAAGACCATAAAGAGTTACCCTTGCCGACGTGTTCAGAGTTGGAAGACCGCTCGAGTTTACCTCCGTTCTGTTGTATGAAACATTTACAAAATCGTCCACATTAATTGCCCCGCTCAGATTCACATTTTCAAGGAAAGTTATCTTTCCGTATGTCGTTTCCTCAAGAGTGAAATTTGCAATATTCGAAAGATTGACCTGAGTGAGATTTGTTGTGTCCCCCGAAAATTCTGTTGTTTTGACTACATTGAAGAATCTTGTCCCGCTTACATTAGTATGATTTGAAGCATCGGTGCAAGTAATGCTCCAATTATATTCCCCGACATCCAGATTGTTGACGATGAAATCCTGCACAATGTCCCTCGTAATCAAATTATCCGATTGATTGAATGAACCGCTGAAATTAAATGTGCAGTTAATTATTTCTGACTTGTCTGAAACATTGAAAGTGAATGAAACATTTCCGTCATTGTCTCCTGCTTCATTGTACGGGTCAAGCAAAACAAGCCCCGGCGTTAGCGAGTCATTCACAATCAGACCAAATATGGTTGAATTTTGATTGTTTGAAGTATCGTTTATTGTAACATTCAGTATGTACTCTCCCTTAAAAAGAAGAGTGTAATTCTGAATAAATCCTGTGGAATTCATTGTGAAATTAATATTGTCATTGAAATGATATTTGTCAATAGCCGTATTGTCTGTGCCATTAACCATCATCTCGAATGCATAACCATATTCTGCGGTTGCATTCTGCGGAATCTGAACGAAGTAAGGCGCAACAGTATCCTGAACAAATATGTAAATCATAGTTGTATTCTGATTATTTGAGGTGTCGTTGACCGTTACAGAAAGAACATATGTTCCGAACGACAATTCAGTATAATTTGTGAGCGTTCCGTCCGACGAATCAATTATGAAATTTTCTGTGTCGTTAATCGAATAGTCGCTGAACAGCACATCACTTGCATTAAACCTGACGTAAAGTGCATCACCAAACTCAACAGTTCTATTTGTTGGCGTTTCATTCCATGCCGGAGCGGTAGTATCACTGACCGTTACGTTCCACGAAAATGTTTTGTTTTGCGAAACATCTGATGCATTTATAGTTACACTTATGTTGTAGCTTCCCATATCAAAAAACTGGCTGAACATACTTGTCGCCCCTGAAATCAGCGTTTCAATCAGCTTTACAACTTGGTTTACAATCCATGTGAATGTCAGCGAATGGTTGTCATATGTCGAAGCGGTTACATTGAAAGAGTGATTGGTCGCAATGTATTCTGAGGTCATATTTATTTGATTCCCTTCAGTTATGTTTTGCATATCGCCAGTCGCATTAGGATATATTCCCTCGATAATTGGTTTTCCTTCCATCTCAACACTATAAACCATTGTAGATAAATGAGGAGCCAAAACCCGGTAGTAATAACCATCGCTTGAGTTAACTCTGCATGCCCCGTGCTGATATCCATTCACACTCGAATAATTGAATTCAGGATTTGCTTCAAGGCAGTTTATATCATCTGATACATTAAGCTCTGTTCCATTGAAGAAAATTCCTCTGATATACGATTCGTTTATCAAAATTGATTCTGCCAACACTGGAAGATTGTATGATTTTGAGGAAGTGATTGTCAAATTATGCTGATTGTGAGTCGTCAGATTATAGTAAACTATTGTGCTGCTTATTGTCGTCAAAGAAGTATCCACACTCGCGCTTGTTGTCTGATTAGTCTCTACATTTATGTCCCAGTTGGTTGTAAAAATGTTTCCAGACGTGCCTATTCTTCCATACTCATTCCACGAGCCATCTTCGGGATCTCCAAGACTTCCTACCATAAAATCTCCATAGTACGAATGAATTCCGCTCGTGGTGTTTATTTTATTGTACAGATTTATTCCTGTTGATGTTGCTATGCTTGGACTGAATGCCAGCCAATAATGCCCGTTCGGAGTCCAATTTATCTGTTTTGTTACATATCCCGCAACCCACTGCGTATCTCCCGTTCCGCAGTTAGGATCTTCTGCACAAACCTCGCAGCTTCCTATGGTTTGTGATGTTTCTTCCCATGAACCATTGTTCGAAATAAAGATTGTAAGAACTGAATCGTAGTCTTCATGACAAACTCCGCTGTGATATTGCTGATGCTGTGATGTGATACTCAGATTGTTTATTGTGCTGCCGTCGTCAAACCAATAGTATTTTCCATTGCTGTACGTTTCATTTCTCAAGGGGTTTACATGAACTATTCCATTTGAGTATCTTCTGGTCCAGTCAGAAGGGTCTGTTGAGGAATCATATGTGTTCTGCAGCATGTTGCCCAAATCAGGAACTCTTATTTCCCTCTGCAATTGGAAGTTAGGCTGAGCATATCTGAACGTGTTGTTATCCCCGCCTCCTGTTTTTGTTCCGTATATGACTGCAAAAGCTGCAAAGTCCCATGCCATTTTATCATAATCATTGACATCCCCAAACGCCATGCAAATAACTGGTTTATTTGTCGTTGAAAGGAAGTTGGCATTCTCAACCATCAAAGTCATGTTTTCGTAAGAATACGTCGGAGAATCAACAGTCCCTGCCCATCTGGAAAAACAAGACTCTCTCATAACCTTGTCTCCGTAATTTGAAACCATTTCGTAAATGGTGTAAGTATTGAAAATTGATTTTTTGTTCTTTTCAAATCTCACGTAATCAGCCAATCGTTTTATTCTGTCCTCAAAACATGACGGGCTGACAGTATATCCTATATCGAACCCGTCAAGGAACAAATTTATTGAATAGTTCGCAATTACGTTGTTTATTTCTGATTTCTTATCATCTTCCCATCCGTTCGTCAGAGAACAGTTTGTTTCGTTTTGTCCGGTGCTGTTTAAATTGTCGTAGTCAGAAACGGAAACATATCCGTAAGTTCTATTGAGAATATCTGGGAATTCAGAAACTCTTAGAGATTGATTTACAACAGTTGGAGTATTTACGGACGCAATCGATACTACAATTACTTCGTACGGGTTAAAGTCGGTTATTTTTGTATACATCAACTGTTCATAAGTATGAAATTCCAAATTTTCTAAGACGTAATTCGGGTTCCATACTTCGGTGAGAGCGTCATGCGTTCCTACTATGGAATATGTTCCTGAGCCGGACGTATCTTGGGTGTAATTGAAATGAGCAAAAATCGTCGAGCCTTCTTTGTATAATGTGGAAGTTGCATTGTCAATCATGATGAATTTGCTGAAATTGTTCAAAAACAAAATAGATGCTGAATATGGCGGCGTTGTTACTGCTACACTCTCTGATGCTGCCGAAAGGTTTTCGAATAGTTCTTTGTTTGTATAATCCCACGCATCGTTTCCTGCAGCAATTGATAAGTTAACTATCTGCGATGTGCCCGACTGATTATTAAAGATTATCAAATCTCCATTGTCGAGTCTTGCAATGATTGTGTCTGTTGGCTGAGTTGAAGATGGCTTATCCCTAAGATTAGCAATAACGCCAGAATAATAGTCTGATGCCCAGTTCTTGAACTCATCACTTGTTCCGTTATATATTCTGGTATATAATGTCGATAACCTTAAGATTGTGTTTTCCCTGCTTGTTGCATATTCTAAATTATTTCCTGACACTTTGTGCATGGTCCAATTCGAAACGTAATTTGTATCCGGACTGATGTTAGAAACTGCAGAATAAATCGGGAACTGGTCATTTACTGCCGACGCGATGCACGCCGATACAGAATTTACAAATAAAGATTTATTATCTGTTCCAGTTGAATTCAAATCTACAACAATAAACGCAGTTCCATCGACATAAGGGTAACTTCTCAAATCAGTCATGTTTGCGTTCACCTTATTGCATTCTCCCGTGTAATTTGAATAATTTCCTTTGTCAAAATAAATTTTTATGAATGAACTGCTGTCTTCATCAGAAAATGTGTAATTTATTGCCGCCTTCAGCGCTTCCCAATCCGTGTCGAATCTGGAATAATTGATTTGTAGTCCAACTAAGTTAAATCCATACGCAGTAAGATTGTTTATCTCCGCTGCAGAAGGAATTTTTCCTGAGTCGAATCCTTCATATCCATCAGCCGTTGTTGGATTTGTGAATCTCGTCACATCAAGCAATGAGCTCTTGGAAAATGTTGCTGATGTTTCATTTGCAGTTATTGTTATATTCCAATTTCCGACTCTGTCAAGAATAAACTGCGAATCATAGTAGAATGCCGTTCCATCGACGTTCGTCATCTCTGCATTCGTCAGCAGATTTGTCCCGTCTGGATACAGGACATTAAGCAGCACCGTTGCAGAAACTGTGGAATTTACTTTTGTTGTTATGTTTTTTATTATTTGATTATAATGTAAATCGCTTGAAGTAACTCCCGTTGTTGTTATCCATGCAAGTTCAGTTACATTCAGGTTTGCATCATTTACTGTCAAATTCCACGAAAATGTTTCGTTTAATTCTGTAAAAGAATTGTTTACGACAACTGATACGTTGTAATTACCTACGGAAAAGAAATAACTGAACATGCTTGTCCATCCCGAAGTCAAAGATTCAACAAACTCGACTACCTGATTTACAAACCATGTGAAAGTTAATGCTGTTGTTCCTATGTCATCTGCCGTGACATTAAATGTGAAATTTGTTGTTCCCGTATAGTTCTTTGTTAAGTTCAAACTAGTTTCTGTTGTAATGTTTTGCAGCTCCTCCGTCGCGTTAGGATATATTGAAAGCAGACTTATGGTATCTGTTACAGTAACATTTATTATTGCTGAAATTTGATTATTGTAAGTATCATTTGCTGAAATGTTCAGCCAGTAAGTTTTTGCAGAAAGAAGAGAAACATTATTAATGATTCCTGTCGTTGACGTTATATTGAAGCTTGTTGTATCGTTTATGAAATAGTTATTGAGCGGCGAGTCGCTTGCATTTACCTGATAATTGAACACGCTTCCATATTCTAACTCCTGATTTGTTGGTGTTTCATTCCATGAAGGAGGAGCATTATCTCCCACAACAGTTAAATTGTTTGAACAAACAGTCCTTCCATTAAACCCATCATTCGGTGTTACGCATGCTGTCCAGATATCTCCTGTTTGCGTTTCTGAACTTGAAATTATATCTACCCTGTGTTGATATAAATAAGCTATTTGTTCGGGTGAAAGCGACCTGTTGAATATTTTCACATCATCAATCATTCCGTTGAAATTTTCGCCGTTTGTCGAGCCTATCCTGAAGTTGCTTGTATCGGGCACTGCGTGGTCTGCTGCCGGAGTGTCATTGCCCATTTGCACGCCATCAATCCATATCGAACGCGTCGTTTGGTCATACATTGCAATAACAAAGTGCCATTGACCATCCCTTATTGGGATGGATGTGTTGACATTGAGGTCTGTGTCCCACCAATAGTTAAGGAGATGGCAATCTTCTCCGGGCTGTACAGAATCAGAATCAAATCTAAATGCGTTTACCTGATTTGAATTTCCGTAACCTCCCCATCCAACAATTCCCCTATAAGCACACACATCAGTCGTATTTATCCATGCGGTTATTGCATAAGGGTCATCCCCAATAGGAAGAACAGGACTAGCATGGTCAATATAGTCTGCTCCATCAAAAAGGTACGTCCCTCCTCCATCATGCCCCGAAGTAGGAAGCCAAGTCACTTCCCATTGATTTGTTCCGTTGCTCCCATATGTTGAATAGTCTGTTGCATTCTGATTTCCGTCTGCTTCAAAAGGCATATTCAAAACAGCGATTGATGTTTCGTTCATCCTCCAATCCGTGATATTGACCACGGCTCCTTCATAATCGTCATCATCGCTTGAACTCCAGTAAACTGTGATGTCCTCCGAAGTAAAGTTTCTTGCATTCGTCGTGTTGATTGTGACGTTCACTGCAATCGGCGCAATATTTTCTTTGATTGTTATTTGATTTGAGCAAACTTCAGTCCCAACATCCGTACCATTGTATGGTGTTACGCACACAGTCCAATTTTCTCCCCTTGATGTGTCGTTGTGACTTATAAAATCTGAGCGGTTGTTGTAGATATTGAGTATCTGCTCTGCACTCAGTGACCTGTTGTACAATCTAAAATCATCTACGGAGCCGTTAAAAAATCCGTTAAACCCGTTTCCCAAATAAATATCATTTACCGGCGTATCGCAGTGTGTAGCCGGCCCCGAATATTCATTCAAAACCTGGCCGTTCCTGTAAAATTTCCAAGTCTGAGATTGGGTGCTGAATGTGACTGCTACATGCGTCCACTCGTTCAGTACCAAATCCGTCGTTGTATTCCTGTAGCCTGCAGAAACATAATAGCTCAGATTTCCTGCGTTTTTTTGAATTAAAATGCATGGATTTCCGCTGTTAAGCATGTTTGCAAGCTGAAAAATTCCCAGCTGGCCGGAATTGAGATGAGATTTCACCCAGAACAAAACAGAAATATTCTCCATGGTTCCGCCACCATAAGAATAATTTATTTTTATGTTTGAATCATGGATTATATATCCTGCGCCTCCCGAGAAATTGAATGCTCCGTGTCCGTCAAATCCTCCAACAGCATCCCAAACAACAACCGTTCCTCCTTCAATGACAGTTCCATTTCTTCCGCTAGTACTATAGTCAGCCGCTCTCGTGTTGTTTGTGCTTCCATCAAACGGCCAGAACGCATAGGCAATCGAATTTCCATTCACTCTCCAATCCGTAATATTGACAACATCCCCGTCAACCCAATAAGCAGTAATGTTTTCTACTGTCTGGTTTGTGAAATACGTCGTATTGATTGTCACAGAGGTTATTGTTGAAACAGCAAATGCACTAATTACAGCAATAAACACAAAAAGGAGCGGCAAAAATTCTTTTGTTTTCATTTTGCCAGCCTCCCGTACTTGTCGAGCAATTCATTGAGAATATCATCATAGGATTTTCCTTTCTTAGCAAATTCTATTTCGTTGAGTTTCTTTTTAGTTGACTCTCTAAGTCTGAGCGTGGTCTCTTTTTCCTTCATTTGTATACACAATATATCTAGTATAATGTGTATATAAAGCTTTTGTTACCCACCCAGAAAGTATATAAATGCCTGCACTGCGTAGTCTGTTTAATGGGCTCGTAGCGCAGTCTGGTTAGCGCACATGGCTCTTAACGAAAACCTTCGTTTTCGAACTTTCGAAACAAGGTTCCGAAAGTAACCATGGGGTCGGGGGTTCAAATCCCCTCGGGCTCATTTTTTGTTTTTGCGAAACTTGGAAGACTCCTTGAACTCACAATTTCGATAAGTTCTTAAATAAGTTATTTCCAACGAACTCCATGATATCCTTGGCAGACAAAATAGGAAGAGCATTATTTAATTTACCCAAAAAAGTAAGTCTTGATTTAAAACTTGATGAAAACCTTGTCTATCAGACATACTTGAATCAAATTTCTAATGGCGGAGCATGCACAACCTGCAAGCCGGAACACAGAGGAATTTATCATCTCAATAACCAAGGGAAATCTGAATACTACGATTGCAGCTGCAGAGGAACGGGACTGAATCTCAAGGGAAAAATTGCAATAATGGGTATTCACAAAGATGCTCTGAATCGTCTTCCTCACATCATAGAAAAATTTGAAAAACAAGAAAAAGAAACTTCTAAAAATCCTTGACTTTTTTCTGCCCGAAACAAATATCATAGAAATCACACTTTCCGGAACTCCATTTGCACAACGGACCTTCTTTTTTAGGATAATCTTCAATTTCTTCGCTCTGCGTTCTTTCATGCACAGCAAGGATTTCCTTTTTCGCTAGCTTGAGCAAATTTTCGTCTGCTTTGATTGATTTTTCTCCGTGCTTGAGCAAATACAATCCAACTTCATCAGGAAATTTTTTGTATTTTTCTTCGTACAATAAAACATAAATTGCGAGCTGCAGCAGATATTCGTCAGTTAATTCATTCTTTGATGAAGTTTTGTAATCCATGATTCTTGTGTGGCCTTCTTGAATTTCGATAGCATCCATGTACCCTTGAACACCATATTTATTTGAAATAAAATATTGCTCAGCTATCGGAGTCAAGAATTCAAATGCATCCTTGAACGATTTTTTTGTGGTTTTTATTTTCTTGCAGAACAAATCAACCCATCCAATAAGCATGTGAAGCGTCTCTTCAAAATAAAATTTAATTTTAGCTGGCTCTAGTTTTAATTTATCAAGTCTTTCTTTTTCCTTTCTCCAATGAAAAATAAGAAGTTCCTGCATAGCTATTTTAAGCTCTTTTTCAAAATTTTTTTCATTGATGTGATTTATGTTGATTTGAAAAAAATGCTCAAGCGCATCGTGCGCAATATTTCCCCTAATTTGATATATGTTTTCTACAATGGGCAGCGCGAGAACGTATTGGTAGAAATATTTTCTTGGACATTGCTTGAATGTATTGATTGAAGAAGCAGACTGCACTCTTTTGATTGCTTTGGGGGAGTCCATGTTAAACTAGGCACTTAAATCATTTATAAACATTTGGTGGAGGTGTCCTGTGCTACTCAAATGGGAAAACGAGAGTTTATATAATAACTAACCGAGGCACAAAAATATGAAACGGCAAATTCTAAATGAAATTCTGCGACGAAGACGAAGAGAAATACATTATCTTGAAACAAATACGACAAGAAGACCGACACCAAAACACAATTTTCCGACAATTGTTACAAGATTCATTGAGTCTCATGGAAGAGCTATGCCAAATGTTCTTGCAAAAGTTCTTGCACAAAAAGGATTGTGCCTCGATTTATCTGATATTGCAGTCAAGTATTTTGACGGCTCGGAATACAAAGGAAGCACGGAAAACATGACAAAAGACAAAATAATTTCATCACTGACAATTCACACATCAAAAAAAAATAAAGAAAAATATTTTGAATTTGAACTGTACTTGAATGAGCCTCATGATGCTCATCTTAATGCACCTCTTGCTAAGTGCTGCATTGGTTATTATGGAACTGAAAAAAATAAAGGATTGGTTTCTGAAGTAGAAGAATGCATAAGACAAACGTATCAGCGATAAACTGGGCGATATCTATATAAATAGCTTCTAAACAAGTTTGTTTATGCCCCTGTAGTGTAGCCCGGTCAAGCACTCTGCCTTCTCAGGGCGGAAACTTGGGTTCAAATCCCAACAGGGGTATTTTATTATGAAAAGAATTAGAAGAGTAAAAAATGCTTTGAATCATGCAACATCACTAGGAGGAAGAGCTCCAAATCTTTTAACCAGATACATAAGATACGCAATAACGAGCGTATTTCCTGCAGGAACAGATTATGTTTTACTTCTTTTGTTTGTTGAATTATTCAAAATACAGTATTTGATTTCTGCAGGTGCCGCATATGTTATTGGTAGCGTTGTTGGTTATACTTTGAACAGACGATGGGGATTCAAGGGAACAAAAACATCACACAAAAAAGGATTTGCTTTGTTTTTTATCATAAATACACTAAGCGGAATCGCTGTTTTAGGTGTTCTTGCTTTCCTAGTTGAAGTTCTGAAAATGCATTATTTCCTTGCAAACTTTATTTCATGTGCAGTTGTTGGTGTTTTGAATTTCTTAATGAACTACTATATTACATTCCGAATACATGACATAGAATAAAAAGGTTTTAATATTGACGTTCTGCTCCGATTCAATAGGCCAGCGTGGGACAATGGGCCACCTCTCCCACAAGACAACCTCGCGTGAGATATTTAAACCCAGAAATCTTTCTTGAGTCATGTTAAGTAAATCTGAATGGAATAGAAAAATTGCAATCAATAGGTGGAGCAAAGTTCTTCGAAATGAAACAAACAAAATAGAAAAAAATAGTTCGAAATATCCCGGATTGAAAGCAAGAATACTTGCATATTTGATGGGAGATGGATTTGTCTCAGCTAGAACGTGGAAAACACACAAACACCATGATGTTTCTTTCTTCCCAGACAACAAAAGAATGTTAAATTCTTTTTTATTTGCATTTGAAAAAATATATGAAATAAAACCACAGATTAAAAAAGAAAAAAACTATTTTCGAGTCAGAGCTTCGTCTAAACCAATTGTTCTAGATTTATTAAAACACGGTTCATTTCATAGTCTTGAATGGAGAGTTCCCTTGAACTATTTAAAATCGGTTTCCGAAAGAAAAGAATGGCTTCGTGCATTTTATGACTGTGAAGCCTACGTTGGACAAAAAACCATAACTATACAAAGTGTGAATAAATTTGGATTGATTCAAATTTGCAGCATGTTAAAAGAATTCGACATACAAAGCAAAATATATGAATACAAAAGGAAAAAAGCTACGTGGAACACTAATTTTTTGCTCCACATAACCCGTAAAGAAGACAGAAGAAGGTTTTTAAAGGAGATAGGGTTCACTCACACTAGAAAACAAAGGAAGCTAGAAAAATATGCCAGCGTAGCAAAATCTGGTTAATGCGCTCGCCTCGAAAGCGAGTGTCCGCAAGGACTTCCAGGTTCAAATCCTGGCGCTGGCGTTTCGAAGAAACGACAGGACACGGGCTTGCACAGCTTTGCTGGGCATTGTCCGGGTGCTGGCGTCATGTTTTTTTGAGTAACATTTAAAAACAAAAGAACAGAAAATAGCCACATGACTTTGCAAGAGGTGCTGTCCCAACTATCCTTTGAGGAAGGAGCCAACATAATCAAAACTCTTCTCTTTGTTGTTGTCGGCATGGTTTTCTATTCTTTTTATGTCTATCAGCTGTATGGAAGCCTGTCTAAAAAAAACATATTCCCTCTTAATCTCAGAAAAAGAGTCAGGCTGCTCAAGAGCAAACTCAGCAACGTGGTCAATGTGCTCCTCTATGTCCTCGAATATCTTGTTCTTTTTCCGATATTTGTTATGTTTTGGTTCGCAATAATTTCTGTTTTCCTTATTGCTTTGTCAAACAATGCAATCGCAGACATTCTTCTTCTGTCTATGGGACTGGTTGCAACAATAAGGATAACTTCATACTATCATGAAGATCTCTCTAAAGACATTGCAAAATTGGTTCCGTTCGCACTTTTGGCAGTTTTTCTAACTGACATTTCTCAATTTTCTCTTGTGAATTTGTTTGTAAGATTATTTGATGTGACCTCTCTTTGGAAAGAAGCGATATATTACGGTATTTTTGTGGTCATGATTGAGTTTGTCATGAGAATGTCCACTTTAATTTTGGGATTCGCTGCAGAAGAAAATGAAGAAACAAGAATTAATAAAAAAGACGCTTGACGAAGAACACTTAAAAGAACAGGCAAGAAACATAAGCATAGAGGAAGGTTCTGCGTATAGTGTTATGGATGGATTTGGTCTTAGATATATGACTCCTTTTGCGCTTTCTATCGGAGCAAATAATGCACAAATTGGTATTTTAACTACTCTTCCTACTCTTCTTGGCAGCGTGTCGGAATTGTTGTCTGTGGATTTGATGAAAATAAGAAAAAGAAAAGACATAGTTATATTTGGTGTTATTTTTCAAAGCCTGATGTGGCTGGCAATGCTTGCAATTGCCGCAAGTTTTTTTATTTTCAAAATAAACCACGGCTTGGCTCCTGCACTCACAATCATTGTGTTTTCCCTCCTCATAGGAGCTGGACTTTCTGTAAATCCTGTCTGGATGTCATGGATGAAAGACATTGTCCCCGTGAATTACGGACAGTATTTAGGAACGAGAAACAGAATCACAGGAATTGTTGCGTTGGCTGCAACGCTTGCGGCAGGATTTATTCTTGATTATTTTGAAAAAATAGAGATTTTTTATGGTTTCGCTATTTTGTTTTCGATTGCTTTTCTGGGAAGGCTCTATTCTGCAGTACTTTTCAAAAAGCAATACGAACCAGAATACATCGAGCCAAAAAGAAAAAAAGAAGGATTTTTTCATTTTCTAAAAACAGTTTGGAGAACAAATTACGGCCATTTCGCCGTTTTTATTTCCCTTTTGTCTTTTGCAGCGAATATTGCAACCCCTTATTTTGCGGTCTATATGCTAACATTTCTGAACTACAGCAAAATTGAATTTGGCATGGTCATCATAGCTGCAGCAATAAGCAGCATAATCTTCATGCCGATGTGGGGAAGATTTGAGGACGCATATGGAACCAAAAAAACTATGAAAGTAACGGGAATTTTTACTTCCGCTGTTGCATTGCTTTGGTTTGCATCTTACTATGTTTTTATTTACAATCCTTCGCTGATATTTCCTTATACAATTTGCCTCGAATTTTTTTCCGGATTTATTTGGTCCGGATTTAATCTTGCGGCAACAAATTTCATTTTTGATGCAGTAAAAAGAGAAAAGGTAGCTTCAAAAACAGCATACTTCCATATTTTGAATAATTTTGGAGGATTTGCAGGAGCAATAACCGGCGGAATCATTGCTTCCCTGAGCATATTTATTTGGGGGATTGCCGCTATCCTTTTCGTTATGCTTCTCAGTTTTGCAGGCAGACTTCTCGTTTATTTGCTGCTAATCGGAAAGGTAAAAGAGACCAGACATCATCTCAAAAAATTCACAATACATGAAGCGAAAGAAAAGCTTCTAAGCCTAACTCCCCTGAGTATTTTCAGAATTCTAAGATAATAAAATACTCTTGAGCCCTCGAAATAGAAAATTTCAAAAAATTTCTATAAAAAATAAAAGAACCTTTAGAGGTCCTTTGCCATTACTGTTTTTCTGCTGTTTGCTTCGGCTCTGTCGCAAGCTTGCTTGATTTTTCTTTCAACAACTGCGCTTAAAGCATCTGCAAAGTCACCAGAAACATTAAATCCCTTGGCAACGTCTTTGATTTTCGCCTTAACAACTAAACTATCTCCCATTTTTGCACCTCTTATGCGTAAAAGGCGTTTCTACGCCCCCTTAAGCTGTTTTAGGCGGTTTCTGTTTAAAAATGTTTCTAGTCTATTTATAAAAGGACGGGCTAGAAAGCTTGTTTTTGGGCATTTAAAGAAGTCTAGTATGTATGGTATTCACTGTGCAATTCCGCGATTTTTTTAGAATTCATTCCTGCTCTAATAAGACGAGGTTCCATTTTCTGATATATTTCGTCGTTATGCATATCAAGTGAACCACTGAGTCCAACGTAGAATGAAAGTGCTGAAGATACTCCTGCGACTTTTAATGCTAATGGAATGTTTTCTGTTGCGGCATATGTCACTCCGCCAGCCACCGCACCCACAACTAAGGACCCAAGCACATCGAAAGAAAGCTTTGCACCTATTCCTTTTCCTTCTTTTTTTAGTTCAGAATCGCATCTTTCAAAAATCTTGTGCTCTAATTGTCTGTCTTTTTTTGTCAATTTCATGTTCATTGCAAAAATTAACTCATTTATTAATTTATCTGTGTGTGAACCAAAAACTGTTCTTTGCATCGCATCTGCAGAAACCTATTCTTTCAAACTGAACAACATCATTCACTTTAACATCATCAACGCCTTTCTCAACAAAGCAATCAACGTCTGAATTGTCGTCCAACTTCAATTTTATTTTCGTTATTTGCTTCATGTCTCCGGGAAGCCAATGAATTTGCTTTTTTCCTTCATTTTTGAAAGCTCCATATTCTTTTGAAATGAAACTGAAATTATTTCCTTCTTTTGTAAAGTTAAGGCAGCCCATCAATCTGACTAATTCTCCATCGCCAATCTGCTTCAAGTCTTCCTCATCAACATAAAACTTAGTTCCTGTAACAAATTTCCTTCCGCCTTTTTTATTGTCTGGATGTAAATCCATTTCCAATTCTAATTTTGGAGCATCTGGAATTTCAATAAGTCTT
>JAFGRQ010000016.1 GCA_016935155.1 Candidatus Woesearchaeota archaeon | reverse complement strand
GATTGATCAATGTAGCCGTCCATTGTTTTTTGAACATCGAGAATAAATCCTTTTCCTTCCCTTATTTCCTGTCTTTGCTTTCTGTAAAGAATATATGATTTTGCAACTTCTGCCTCTCCTGATTCCATCAAAGTTTTTTCAACTAAATCCTGTATTCCTTCAACTGTTGGAATTCCTCCGCCCATAAAAAAAATATCCAGAACTGAGCAAACTTTTTTAGATATTTTTTTTACTTTTTCGTAATCGTCTTGGTCTGTTGCCTTGAAAGCTCTGAAAATTGCGTTTGTGATTTTGTTTTCATCAAATAAAACAATAGAACCATCTCGTTTTTTTATTCGTTTTATTGTGTATGATTCTGCCATTTTTCCGTCGCCTCTTTTTTCACTCAACAATAACAAAAACAACAACATGTTGTGTGCTTGTTAGGGTTGCTATACAACAACTTGTATATGCAGATGGCTTTCCTTAATAAGCATTTGTGTTATTTAATGTATATTTTTTAGTTGTTGAAAAGAATTAGTTAAAAAGAACTAATTATTTATGATATTTCGCAGCGTAATATGTTCTGTTTTCCGCGATAACGCCAATTAATTCTGTGATTCCCCGCTTTGGAACCGAACGAACAATTACTTCCACCTTATCATTAAGACAAAGAGGGCGTTCTTTTTTTGCCGGAAAAGCAAAACTGCAATCTCCTTTTATGGACGCAATGTAGTTGTTCACTCCGTCAAAAATTCGTTCTTCAGTTATTGTTGCAGATATTTTTTTAAGCACCATAAAATTTGCTCAACTAATTTTGTTTATAAGCATTTGCAAGCAAAAGACATATAAATTAGAGCAATGCCTCGCCTTCTATGACTGACGTAACACACTATGTTGGATTGATTAAAGGAATTAGGGCTTTCGCAATCATTAACCCAGAGAACAATTTCGTTCTTGACAAATATTCAAGTCCGTCTCTTCTTGGAAAGAGAGTTGGCGAAGCATACAAATTAATGCATCTTGCAAATCTTCCAATAAGAACAGAAGTAATAGAATTCTGCGATAATGGGAACGGAACGAGAAGAGTTAAAGCAACACCTCTTCCGGACGGCCTATTTGCTCAAGTTGGAAAAGAAGTAAAACATCAGGCTCCTAAAACCAAGGACATCAGGCTTGTTGATCGCCTTGCATAATATCAAAATTCATATATATTAGTTCTTATTCTGTAGAACATGCAGCCGTTCATATACGCAGATGCACAAAGATACTTCGGAAAAATAAATCATGAGAGAACATCATATTTTGTTTCTTCATTTGTTTCTTTCAGAGACAGAAAAAGGTATTATGTGGCGGATATTTATGCAAGGAATCTCTCGAGATTCAGAAAAGAACTGAACAGAAACTGGCCGGACAGGGGAACTCCTCATTTTATTGACGGTAAATATGAAGCAGCAATAATTGATTCCGAGGGTAAGAAAATAGAGGATTTGGTCATAACTCCCGTAAGAAGTGCAGAAAAAACAAAAATAAATTCATGGATTTCGGCACTAATCAGAGCCAAAAAACAAAAAAGAATAGAAGATGCAAAGCTTAGAAAAGAAAAAAAAGCAAGAATGAAGGCCGCGGCAGAGGAACGAAGACAGAGGTCTCTCGAAGACGATTTATCCGAGGAAGAACAGCTTTAAAATTTTTTCTTGAGCAAAGCAAAAGTTAAGTAAGCTCCAATCAGAGCAACAACAATATCAAACACCCCGTCAAAGAAGAATATATCAAACAAATCCGGACTCTGGGGGATTATTTTGTCTCCTATTATCTCCATTATTTCCCAAGTCATTGAAAAGGCGAACGTGCATAAAAGCGCGAATTTTCTGTTTTTGAAGTAAACAAGGTAGGCAATTGCCGCTACAGCAACTCCAAAAAAGAAATGAACGAGTTTATCCAGATAGGGCATCGTTGCGTACAAACCATAAGCTCTCATATGCCATTCTGAAAAAATGTAAGGGAGAATAAGAATGAGAGCCCAAGTCGTTCTTTTCCTTATTTGATTTTTCGTTATTTCTACGATGCTTTCTTTTTTCACTTTATCGCTTTCGTTTTAATCTCTTCAAGAAGTTCCTTAATTATTAAATCAACCTTCTTTTCTCCGTGAACAACCTCATCTCTTGTTCTCACGTTGGCTGTTTTGTTCTGGACTTCTTTGTCTCCGACAACAAGAATGTAATTGAATTTCTCTATTTGCGCATTATATATTTTTTTTGGAGTGGATTCAACTCTTGTATCAACTTCAACTCTAATTCCTTGATCTGTCATTGCTTTTGCTACCTGGTTGGCATAGTCAATATGCCTGTCAGCGATTGGAAGAATTTTTACTTGATTTGGATTAATCCACAAAGGGAATTTGCCTGCGTAATGTTCTATTAAATTTCCTAAAAATCTTTCAACACTTCCGTAAATTGCTCTGTGCAGCATAACCGGTCTGTGTTTTTTGCCGTCTTTTCCGTCATATTCCAAATCAAACTTTTCGGGCATCGAAAAATCAAGCTGAATTGTTCCGCACTGCCAAGTTCTTCCTAATGCATCTTTAATATGAAAGTCTATTTTTGGTCCGTAAAATGCACCTTCTCCTTCGTTCAATCTGTAATTTCTTCCTTTTAATGCATCTTTCAAAATTGCTTCTGCTTTGTTCCAAATTTCTTTGGAACCCATTGCCTTTTCCGGCTTTGTGCTCAACTCAACTAAATATTCGAATCCGAAAGTTTTGTAAACTTTATCTATTAAATTCATAAGCTCAACGATTTGTTCTTTCAATTGTTCTTCTGTGCAGAATATATGAGCATCATCTTGAGTGAAGTTTCTGACTCTAAACAATCCGTTTAATACACCGGACATTTCGTGCCTGTGAACTAATCCAAATTCTCCTGCTTTAATCGGCAGTTCTTTGTATGAATGCGGTGTTGATTTGTAAATTAATAAATTCCCGGGACAGTTCATTGGTTTTACTGCAAATTCTTTTCCATCTATTTTGGTAAAGTACATATTTTGTTTGTAATGGTCCCAATGACCGGATTTTTTCCATAATTCTTCATTAAGAATAATTGGTGTCTTGTTTTCCTGGTATCCTAATTTTTTCATTTCGCTTCTCATAAAATCAATTAATGTATTCCAAATGAATGTTCCTTTTTCGTGAAAAAACGGAAATCCAGGACCTTCTTCATGAAAACTAAACAAGTCCATTTCTTTTCCTATCTTTACGTGATTCCTTTTTTCTGCTTCTTCAATTATTTTGAAATAATTGTCAAGTTCTTTTTTGTCTGTGAATGAAATTCCGTAAATTCTCTGCAAAGAATCATTTTTTGCGTCTCCTTTCCAGTACGCAGAACTCATTTTTGTTGTTTTGATTGCTTTAATAATTCCTGTGCTTGGAACATGAGGGCCTCTGCATAAATCTGTGAATTTCCCCAGTTTGTATGCAGAAATGTTTCCTTCAGCTTCTTCAATTAATTCTAATTTGTATTTGTTGTCCTTGAAAAGTTTTTTTGCTTCTGCTTTAGTCAATTCAATTCTTTCAAAAGGAATGTTTTGTTTTACAATTTCCTCCATTTTTTTATTTATTTTTTCCAAATCTTCTGGAGTGAATGGAGAAGATGCAAAGTCATAATAGAATCCTTGCTCAACTGCTGGACCGATTGCTGTTTTTGCTTTTGGGAATAATTCTGTTACAGCTGCTCCTAAAATATGTGCTGAAGAATGCCTGAAAACTTCAACTCCTTCCTTGTCTTTGAGAGTTATAATTCTTACTTTGGCATCTTTCTCAATTTTTTGGTTCAAATCCTGAAGAACGCCGCTGACTTCTATAGCAACCGCTGCCATCGCAAGTCTTTCTCCTATGGATTTTGCTATCTCGAGCCCCGTGGTCCCTTTTGAAAACTCTTTTTTTGAACTGTCTGGAAACACTATTTTCATAAGAATTGGGCGTTAAACGGCTTATTTAAAGTTTGCTGTAAAGTTAAACCCAGGGCAAAGTTTATAAAACATTTTCTGTTTCAAAAAAGCATGGGGCTCAATTCAACCATAATAACGGATTTTGCGGAACAAATGGGCTTGAATGGGGTCTCCAAGACTTATTTCGCGGCTTTTGTTTCATTTATTGCGGTTTTTTTGCTGCTCAAAATTTTCAAATATCTTATTGTGAACAAATTAAAGCACCTAACGAAGAAAACAAGAACAAGCCTTGATGATTTAGCCATAAGGGTCGTTCAGAATATTGGCGGATTTTTCTATTTGATTGTTCCTGTTTACATCGCAACAAGATTTATTGAACTTAATTCGGCGCTCGATAAAGGACTTTATTATGTTTTGTTGATTTCAGTAACATATTATGCAATAAATTCTGCAATAATTGTTGTAGATCATCTAGCAAAAAGAATTTCTGAGAAAACAAAAGAGAAAGACAAAGAAGCTGACACATCTGTTGTTGAGCTCCTTGGAAATTTAACAAAAGGAGCTGTTTGGGGAATTGCAATAGTATTAATTCTTTCAAACATGGGTTATAATGTTTCTGCTTTGCTGGCTGGTTTGGGCATCGGAGGAATTGCAATCGCGTTTGCTTTGCAAAATGTGCTGAGCGATATTTTCGCCTCGTTTTCTATTTATTTTGACAAACCATTCAAGGTTGGTGATTTCATTATTGTCGGAAACGATATGGGTGTCGTAAAGAAAATAGGAATCAAAACAACAAGAATTGAAAGTTTATGGGGGCAGGAAATCGTTATTTCGAATAATGAACTAACTTCTACCAGAATAAACAACTACAAAAAAATGCACAAAAGAAGGGTGCAGTTTCCGTTTGGTGTTACTTATGATACTCCTGTTGCAAAATTAAAGAAAATAAATAAAATTGTCAGAGACATTTTTCCGAAAATAAAAGATGCAGACCTGGACAGGGTTCACTTCAAAGCATTCGGCCCTTCAAGTTTGGATTATGAGGTGGTTTATTACGTTAAAACAGGAGACTACAACAAATACATGGATATTCAGGAAGAGATAAATTTGGCATTAAAAACAGAATTCGAAAAAGAAAAAATAGAGTTTGCATTCCCTACACAAACAATTTATTTAAACAAGCAATAGTGAGAATAAACCTTCTGGAAGCGCCTTAGAAGCCGTCTTGGTGCCTTTCTTTATAAATCCAAATGTTTATATATTAACTTAATTCTAGCAACCATTGGGGGACAAATTGAAATCAAACTTGTTGATTGTTTGTTTAATTTCATGCATTGTTCTACTTTTTGGTTCAATTTCTGCGTTGTTTTTAATCGATTCAAAACCTGTTTACAATGTTCAAACAGGACACGCTGTAAGTTCACAAGAAGTTTCACAGATAATTTTTGAGCCGGTTCAAAATGGACAAACGGGTGTTTTAATTAAAACAGAAAATCTCGATTATGTTGTTGAGCAATTAACGTCAAAGGGAGTTTCTGCAAAAAAACACAAGGCAGGAAAAGTAATTGCAGCAAATATTCCAACAAATATTCTTAATGAACTGGAAACAGATGATTCAATCCAGATTCTTCCAAACAGAATGGTTCAGGCATTTTCAGTCGATGGCATTGAGCAAATAAATCTTGAAAGCTTTTCAAATGACGGAATAACTGGAAAAGGAATTAAAATTGCAGTCCTTGATTCAGGAATTACGAACAAAGAAAATATGATTTCAGAAAAAGACTTCACCGGTTCAGGAACAACGAATGACCTGTTCAATCACGGAGATAAAATTTACGAGGTAATTTCGGCTGTTTCTCCAGACGCTGAAATCATAAACACAAAAGTTCTTGACAACAGCGGATTTGGAACAGAAGCAGGCATTGTTGCTGGAATAAATTATGCAATTGAACAAAACGCAGACGTTATCAGCATTAGTGCAGGCGGTTTGTTTGATGATTTGAGTTCTCCGATGGTTTCTGCTGTTGAAGATGCAGTTTCACAGGGAATTGTTGTAGTAGCTGCTGCAGGAAACTGCGGAGAATGCGGTTCATGCGGCAATTTTGTCGGAGTGGCAACTCCAGGAAATTCTCCTAATGCAATCACAGTAGGTTCTGTTTTCAATGATGAAGCTGTCTGCATTTCGGGAGGAAAAAATTACGGCAGCTACATAAAGCCGGATGTTGCTGCACCGGGATTAACAACAAGCATTTCAACTCCGTTTGTTTCTTCAGCTGCTGCTTTGATATTAGAAAAATATTCAGCAAATCCTTCTCAAGTTAAATCATTAATTGAACAAAATGCTTTTGATTTGGGTGCTGAAGGAAAAGATGCTGTTTTCGGCTCTGGAAAATTAAACTTGCAATTAACTGCTGTTGATGTTCCAATTATTGAGGAAGAAATTCCAGAAGCTATAGAACTTCCTGAAACTAATTATAACAACAGGCCTGTTGTTGCATTCGGAAATCCGACAACAAGACTGGGGGATTGGAGTATGTTTTCGTGGCCGGTTGGCTGGATTAGCTCTCCTCCGAAGAGCGCACTTTTAGATGACACATTCGGATTTATTTTTTGGTGCGACTATGTCATTCAGGTTAATCATATGGAGCTTGGCGAAAAATACGAGTTTGGGGGATGCGGAATTTATGATATTGAAATCGTTTCGCCGACAGAGGCTTATTTAATATCGGATAATTCTATAAGAATATTTAACGGAACGAACTGGGCGGATGAAACGCTTCCTTCTAATGCTGAGAATGTTGTTTATGTAACAGCCGATTCCAATAGTTCTGTTGTTTTTGCAGGAGGATTTAATTCAACAAAAAACGGATACATAATCAAAAGACAGGAAGGAACATGGAATCTTGAAAGCGCAGACTTCCTTCCAATATTTGCATTAAGATTCCTTAATTCAACAACTGCTCTGGCAATAGGGCAGTTAAACAAAAGCGATGAGATGAACATTTCATTCTATAAATGGGAAGCTGGAACTTGGAGCACTCTTGCCGAAACATCATCATCAACAAGGGGAAGAATAAATTCAATGGAAGTTATTTCGAATGATTTGGCTTATGCAGTCGGTAACAAAGGCACGATAATGAAATGGGACGGAGTTTCATGGGAAGATGTTGCAGTTGGATTGGTCAGTGTAGATTTAAACGATTTGAGCTTTTATGATTCTAATAACGGATTTGCGG
>JAFGRQ010000015.1 GCA_016935155.1 Candidatus Woesearchaeota archaeon | reverse complement strand
TTTCATTCTACTTTCACCGGCTTGCTCATGCTGAGTTTTAGCATGACTTGTCTTATGTTGTTTTTTTCCTGAGGCAGTGAATGCAATACTTGATTGTAAACAGAAACGGCATTTTCAGCCAGCATCTTTTCATCCATGTTTTCTTTTCCAATAGAGCACTGGACCATTGAAGTATTTCTTGAAACTAATTTTACAACTTTTTTCAGTCTTTCGACAATCGGTTTAAGATTTGTTTTTGGCAGCACAACACATCCCGCTTTTGGATTAGGCATTTTTCCTTTCGGACCAAGAATCCTACCGAATGCGGCTGCAACATTGGTCATTAAATTTGCCTGCGCTATGAAGAAATCAAAATCTCTTGAAAGTTTTTTCATTTCTTTCTTGTTTGTCTTGTATTTTTCAAAATCATCAAGAAGAACAACCTTATCGGCTGCTTTGGATTCTTCCTTCATTTCAGGACCAACCAAAGCGCAGATTTTAAAATCTCTTCCCGGCACGTGAGGAAGATTTGCGAAAACAGTTATTTGGTTGTCTGTTTTTTTCATATCAATATCTTTGAATGTGATGATTAAATCAACCGCCTGTACGAAGTTCTTCTTATTAGAAGGATCTTTTAGTTTCGTTAATGCTTCAATTACTTGTTTTTGTTCCATTTTGTTCTCTTCTATTGACCAACGGCCGATAGTGTGTCGAGATATTATTTTCAGAAAGAGGGTTATTTATAAAGGTTACTATGGCGAGGTCGAAGTGATTAGTACCGCTCGCGATTAGCTGGAATTGTGTCACAAATCGTTGGTGTCCCGTAGGGAGCGTCCCCTCCAACTCTTATTAAAAATCTAGTCTCAATCGCTCGCCTCTGGTACTAATCTCCCAGCCATTCACAACCTTTAAAAATATGATATTGGGGCTTTGTATTATGGTTAAGCACGTAGCGATTATATTGGATGGCAACAGAAGATATGCCAAATCAAGAAACCTTCCTTTGTACAAAGGCCATTATGCAGGAGCTCAAAGAGTTGAGAATTTAATGAAGTGGGCAAATGAATTGGGAGTTGAAGAACTTACCTTATACTCTTTTTCCATGCAGAATTTCAAAAGACCAAAAGAGCAAGTTTCTGACTTGATGAAATTGTTCGAAGTATTCTTCAGGAAAGTTTTGAAAATATTGAAAGAAGGAAAAGACAGACTGATTAAAATGATTAGATTTAATTTCATCGGAAGAATTCATTTGTTTCCTGCTCACATTAAAAAATTAATAAAAGATTTAGTTTCAAAAACAAGAAAAAATAATGGTTTGAAAGTTAATTTTGCATTCGGTTACGGAGGAAGGGAAGAGATTGTTGATGCGGTTAGAAGAATTGTTAAAAAAGGGGTTAAAAAAATAGACGAAAAAACAATTTCTGAGAATTTGTATTTGAATTCAGAGCCAGAAATTGTTATTAGAACGGGAGGAGAGCAAAGAACTTCAAATTTCCTGCCTTGGCAATCAACATATTCTGAATGGTTCTTCCTGAAAAAGATGTGGCCTGCATTTAATAAAAACGATTTGAGAAAAGCAATAAATTCTTACGAATTAAGAGAAAGAAGATTTGGAGCATAGTTATTTATATTGCTTCTTTGTTGTCCTTCTATGAAAGCATCATTTTCCAATTATGGAGATGAACTGGAAATACTTCTTGAGCAGGAAGAAGTTGAAATGTTAAGGAAAAAGACCCTTCTTTGTAGCTCTAAACGTCTTGAGAGAGAAGTTATGGTTTTTCTCAGGAAAGTCAAAAAAATAGATTCAAACAATCTTTCTCTCGATACGTATCTTCTACCGCCGGGAGCAAATTTTGAAACTGTGCAGGCATATTTAATCGAAGTTAATTCTTTTGGTTATGATCAACTTTTAAGAAAGGGAGGAACGGGAGACAGAACAGGAAGTTTAACAAAAGTGAAACTCTACAATAAATCAAGATTAGATGAATTAAATGATTTTTAGAAATCTTTAGGCAAAGCTTTTTCAAAGTCTTCAAGTTTCTTCTTTAATGAAACGGCAGCAGTCTTAATTAATTTCTTAGCATCCTTTCCTTGAACCATTAGTTCTGGATGGCCAACTAAAGGATGTCTTTTGTCAATTGCAGCAGCATCAACACCTTTTGTCTGCCAAAGTTCATCTTTAAGCAAACTAGCGAATGTTGCATCTTTGTTTTCAAACTGAACAATAACGCTGTCTTTTTCTTCTTTTAGAAATTTCAATTCCATACTCACAAAAGAAAATAGGTCCTTTATAAACATTGCTGTGCAGAATATAAATGTTTATAAATAAATTAAGAAAAGGATAGCTGGGGGATGGAAATGTTTGGAAAAAAGAGTGAGGACTCTTCAAAATTAATCGAGCTCGATAAAAAAATAAAGTCTGCTTTTTCTTCTGTTAGAGAGGAGATGGATGACCACCGTGAATCAATAAATGAAAACACAGACGAACTGCACGAATATTCTGAAAAACTAAGCACCCTCGAGATGAAATTTGAAAAATTGCAGGAGCAGATGGAAGAATACAGGCTTCTTTTCTCCAAAGTTATCTCGCAAAACAAGGAATTTTCTCTTTCCGAGCCGGAAAAGCTTGTTTTCATGGTTCTCTATTCAGTTGAACAAACTCCTTTGAGTTTTGCAGATATTTCAATGAGAACAGGACTCACAGAGTTGACCGTCAAGGCTCATATTTTTTCCATGATTAGCAAAGGAATTCCTATTCTTGAGAGGCAGATTGACAGCCAGTCTTACTTCAGGCTGGACAAGAAATTCAAGGAATTGCAGGCGAAGGAAAACCTCCTGAAAATAGCTCCCGATTCGTTCTGAATGCGTTTAAAATGGAAATGTTTAAAAAGGCCACCTCCCAAAAGCAAGGTAAAAGATGGTGAATAAGCAAAAAAGGATAATTGGACTTTTTTTCTTTTTAGCTTTGCTAATGAATGTTGGGGTTTTTGCGCAGGATACGACTCCTCCATTCTTCAACGAAACACCAACAAATATAGCGTTAGAAGTTGGTCAGGCTTTGAATTATGATGTCAACGCTTCGGACGATACAGATTTGGTTGTGGATAATTTTTTCATAAACGATACAACTAATTTTCAAATAAATTCAACTGGTTTTTTGACCAATAAATCATCTTATTTGGTTGTCGGTACATATTGGCTTAACATCACAGCTAACGATTCTAGCAATAACCAGAATTCAACAATAATAAATATCTCAGTTACAGATACAACGGCTCCTACTTGGAATGAAACACCAATCAATAATACATTTGAATGTGGCACACGTTTCATGTATGATATCAATGCATCTGATTTGTCTCCACTGGGTTCATATTCGATTAACGATACAACGCGATTCGATATTGATGCAACTACTGGAGTTTTAACAAACAATTCAGTCACTCCGGCGGGAGCTTGGTGGTTGAATTTAACAATCAATGATTCATCTAATAACCAGCATTCGATTGCATTCAACATAACAGTAAGGGACACAACTCCACCAAGATGGAATGAAACCCCTGACAACGATACATTTGAATACGGAGAATCATATTATTGGGATGTCAACGCTTCAGATTTATCAGGAATCGCAGTATACTTCATCAATGATACAACGAGATTTACAATCAGCGGAACTACGGGAGTTTTAACAAACAATTCAATTACAACAGAAGGAACTTGGTGGATTAATGTTTCGATGAATGATACTCAAGGAGTAGGTCACTCTGTAATAATAAACATAACGGTTGTAGACACAACTCCAAATGTAAGCGGAAGGGCAGCGTCCACATCAACGAGTTCTGCGACAATATCTTGGACAACAGATCAGCATGCAAATTCGTCAGTTGATTATGGACTTGATACGACGTTATCAGGCACTCCAATTGTAGATGAGGCATACGTGACAAGCACACATTCAATATACATTCCGGACTTGGCTCCTTTAACTTATTACTACAATATCACAACATGTGACCCGTACGCAAATTGTAATGTAACAGGACCTTTTTCTTTTACCATACCGACGGCAACTAATCCAGGAGGAGGAAGCAGTTCATCATCTTCGGATGATGCAGAAACAGAAGCAGTAGTTGCGGAGACAGAAACTTCTTATGTTATTGAAGAAGGAGCACCGGCACCAGAACTTCCTCCAAACACGGCTATTGATGCATCGCAAACGTGGGATACTATTGAAGAATCAACAGAAACTGTATTTTCAGTTTTAAGACCATCAGTTCCAGTATCATCAGTCGCGTTCACTGCATCGAAGAGCTCATCAGGTTCTTCAATGAAGGTTTCTCTTGCTGGAGATACAACTTTGCTTCCTAAGTTGAGCGCCAAGGTTTATTCGTATGTTGAAATATCTAAAACTAATTTGGATGTTGCGTCTTCAAAAATAACTTTCGAGGTTCCAAAATCCTGGTTGAGTTCAAATGGAGTAAGCGCGTCTTCCGTCGCGATGTATAGATTGGTTGACGGCAAATGGATAAAGTTGGAGACAAGGATTTTGAATGAGAACAGAGATGTTGTCTTTTTCGAGGCAAAAACGCCAGGATTCAGCATTTTTGCAATCGCAGCTGAAACGGAGTCAACAAAAGAACAGGCAGCATCTGCAGCAGAACAGACGCAGTCTGAAAAGAAGCCAATTTCAGCATTGACCTGGACGATAATATCCATCATTGCAATTGTAATTCTTTATGTTTTAATGAAGCCCAAGAAAAGAAAGTACTAAGCAGTTTTCAGTCTTTGCTCTAAATTTTTTTTAGCTATCCTTTTCGCTTTTTCTATTAAAGAGTTTGGCAAAATTTTTCTTCCTTCTTCTCTGTCCAGATTAAAAGCATAGTCTGAGAGAATATCCATTTGTTTTTGTGAAATGGCGCTTCGGTAGTTGTCTCTTGCTTCTTTGAATTGATTAAGGAGAATTTTTGTCTTTCCCAACAGCTTCCAATATTGTTTCAGTTCGTGTTTTGATTTGTCTTCCTTGTACTCAAAAACTCTTAATTTTTCGAGGCCGTATCTTAGACTCGCGGTTGCACGAACAATTTCTGTTTCATACCGATGGGTTGTCATTTTAACTCTCACTTTTTAGAACTGATGGGCACTCTAACTTCTCTTTCTGATACTTTCGGTATTTGTTTAACAATATAAACTGGATTTGCATGAGTGCTTTCAAAATCTTCAACTAATTTTTGAATTCCTAGTTGAGAAGAACGAAGTTCATAGTGGGCTTCTCCGTTTTTGACCGTGATAAATACGTGTTGTCCAGGAAAAACTCTTGAATACATTTGAAGATTTCTTTCATAAAATTCTTCTAATTGATTTACAACTTCGTCGACAAAACGCATTGTATTATCTCCTAATTATAGCTTATACTTTAATCTAATTATTTTCAATATAGTAATGATTTGTTCTTTTTCTCTCACTTTTTTGCTTATTCGTTATAATCCCGACAGGCGTAAACAATGATGGGTGTAGAAATTCTGTCTAATTTTGTCGGAATTAGAGTATGATGTCAAACTATTGTCGAAATATTCTCGTATGTAGATAATCCCGAAAAATTAAAACTTTTAAGCAGTATTTTTCGAAAAAATTATTGCTTGATTTAATCTCGCTTAAAACCTTTAATCAATATCGCTGTTTTCTTGCTTTTTCTGCTGTGAAACTGATATTTTTTCGTTTTTAATAAGCTTCTGCAGTTCGCGAACATATTTCATCGATGTCTCGAGATGATTTGAAATTTTCTGCACAGCCTTCTCGAAAGAGCTCTCTAATGTGCTTCCGTTGAGCTTATACCCAACTACAACCTTTCCGTCGCTAATATATGATGTTTTAGTGATTAAATCGAGATCTAGCCACCTTTTCAAGTAGTCGTACATTGTCTGTCTTGTAATGCCTGCATGCAAGCCCATTTCTTCAACAGTCATAACTGAGAATTCGGGCTTCTTATCTCTTTGAGAG
Organism: Candidatus Woesearchaeota archaeon; assembly: GCA_016935155.1. GTDB lineage: Archaea > Nanobdellota > Nanobdellia > Woesearchaeales > UBA10107 > UBA10107. The sequence goes on along the minus strand of JAFGRQ010000015.1, from coordinate 967 downwards.
GTCTTCATTTTTTCATATAGTTCAACAAGAACTTTGTGCATTTTGTCCGTAGAACCTTCTTTTCTTGGCGTTAAACCCATTCTCTGGAGGATTATTTTGCTTAATTCCTCTGAAGTCGGATTCATTCCAGGTTCATGGTTTGTAATTATTATTTTTGCTGCCATATTATCACATCTTTTTGACGAATTCATTTCGTCTAATGTAGTAATTATCCCAACAAGTTAATAAGCCTCACGCAAGGTTGTCTTGTGGTTGCTTAAAACATTTAAGCAAAATTCACAAAATATGTCAAAAAACGTCGTTTGAATTGATTTTAACGTACTTTTTATCTTTAACGTACAAAATCATGCTTCTTTTTTGTCAATTTTCCCTCTAAAAACAACTAAAAAACAATCATTCGAAATCTTCTCCAAATATTCATTTTTTCAAACAAACTATGTTTTGTGCAAAAACACCAAAATCGTGCATAATGCCGTCACTGTCGGAATCATTTATTCTATTTGGAAATTATCCCGACAAAAGACATCAACCCCCAACCACTGCTTAACCCCCCCTTGACAACGAAATATAGAAAAGGATGCATATTTGTGCATAATCCCGAATAGCAACATAGTTTTCTGTTTCGTTTGGAGATTTTACCTACAAAAGGAACTAGTGTAGAAAAAGCATACGCAAAAATTATCTATTTTTATCATAAAAAATTGATTCTTCATTAAGTGCAGAAATAAGTTTGCTTCTCAATTCACCATATTTGATTCTATTTTCTATTGTTTGAAGGTCATAGTAAATTTCTTTCGGAAAAGCATTTCTGTATTTGAAGCGAACAAATCTCCAATCAAGATCGCGTCTTCTTTCGTAGAATGGCTTGTTTTTCATTTCTTCCACGAAATCGAGGTCAACTTGCATGTCCTCTAAGTAGTCTTCGAATTTCTCACCATAGTCTTGATTGAATTTTCTATTGAGAAAT
>JAFGRQ010000014.1 GCA_016935155.1 Candidatus Woesearchaeota archaeon | reverse complement strand
GGCGGGATTAAAATTCCTGCAAAAAGAGAAGAGGCAAAACACGTTTATCACCAATACTCGGTCCTGGTGGATGGATTTAAACTGAGCAGAGAAGAACTAATAGAACATCTTAAAAAAAATGAGGTAGGCTCCGCTGTTTTCTACCCAAAACCCCTTCATCTACATCCGCATTTTCAAAGACAGGGATTCAACGAAGGAGATTTTCCCTTCTCAGAAATGGTTTCAAAACAAATTTTATCCCTTCCGGTGCATCCAGGAGTGACAGAAGAAGACGCTGCCAAAATAATCGATACCATTAAAAAAGCATAGTTTTTCTATTACAATATGAACGTCAAGAATTCAATAATAGTTCCGGCGTATAATGAGGAGAAGAGGTCTGGCAAATTCATTCCATTTCTTCTTGACTTCATAAAAAAGCATATTCCAAAAACAGAAATCATAATAGTCAATGATGGAAGTACAGACAGCACAGCGGCAGTGGTAAATGCACATATAAAACGCCTCAATGCGCAGAAATTTGCAAAAGTAATAGGTTATTCAAAAAATAAAGGGAAAGGAAATGCAGTTGCTTTCGGAGTTAAGGCAGCAAAAGGAGAAAAAATACTTTTCATAGACGCAGATGGTTCAATAAGTCCCGAAGAAATTCCGTGCTTGCTGAAGAAACTGAATGAATATGAAGTTGTCTGCGGAGACAGAACTTCGGCAAGGTCGAAAATAAAAACAACAGTTTTCAGAAAAATAACAAGTTTCGGATTTAATTTCGCTGTTGCCGTTTTGTTCGGATACGGAATGAGGGACAATCTTTGTGGTTTCAAAGGATTCAAGAAGAGCGTCGCAAAAGAAATTTTTTCGGATTTGAAAGACAGAAGATGGGTTTTTGATGTTGAGTTGCTGTACAAGATTAAAAAGAAAAAATATTCTCTGCATTTCATGCCAATTGCATGGAAATACGTCGGAAATTCGCGAATAAAGATGTTTATAGATCCAATCAAGTGGTTTTTCAGACTGATTAGCCTAAGATGGCAGATTAGAAATTATCGCTAAATGATTATTTTCTGACAGCACTAATTATGTCTACCACCGTATTTACTTTGAATCCGTTCCTTCTAAGGAGTTCTTCCGTTTTTTTGAAATATCCCATTTTAACAGCAACTTCTGTGGCCACAGCATTTATTTTTTCAAGTGAACCATCCCTTTCAGCTCCTTTTAGAACACGGTACTCGAATCCTTCCACATCTATTTTCATGAAGTCGCATTTTTTGATTCTCAACTCGTCGAATATCTTGGAAACATTTTTGCATTTCACTTTATAACTTCCTCCCTTCCCTTTCCTGACGAACGAGTTCATTACTGTGTTTTTTTCATTTATAAAAAAATCCAAAATACAGTTCTTGGCCCCAACTCCGACATTATATGCATGAACATTCTTTATTTTGTTCTCACGAAGATTTTTTTTGAGCATCACATAGTTTTCTTTAGAAGCCTCAAATGCATATATCTTTGCTTCCGGATATTTTTTAGCAGCCATAATCGAGAACGAACCAATATGCGCTCCGAAATCAAATATTATTTTAGGATTTTTTATTTTGAAAAGAAGCCAATATGGGTGCTTAATCCAGACGTCACTAATTACCGCAAATCCTCTCTTACTTGCATCAACGTGCCATTTTAATCCATTCCAGAACGTAAAAGTTGTTTCTGTGTTTTTACCTCTTGGTTTTAATATTTCGAAATAATAAAGCATGAACTTGGGCCAGTCTCTGAACGTAGTTATAATTCCAAATGTTGTTTTAATTTTGCTCAATAAGTTTAATCTAGTCATTTTTATTCCTTCTCAATTTTTTGTTTATGATTTTTTCAACTTCCGCCGCATATTTCTTCCAGTCGAACTGTTTTGCTTTCGCAATTCCTTTTTTTACAATCTCGTTCTTGTATTTATTATTATTGAGTATTTTTTCAGCTCTTTCTTCCCACAATCCAACGTTTAGCGAAAGGAGACTTTCTTTCATACAAACTTCTTTCATTCCTGTGTTATTTCCTGCCAAGACAGGACATCCGCAGGCCATTGCTTCGGCTATTGGAAGACCAAGACCCTCGTATGTTGAAGGAACCAAAAGCAGTGAAGCTTTTTTGTAATATTCGGCGAGTTTTTTTTCATTTACATGACCAACAACATCAACATTCAGACAATTTTTCATTATGAAAGCTCTTTCCTTTCCTGAAACCTCGCCAATTTTAACTAATTTCATTCCTTCAAATTTTTTCATCAATTCAAGAGCAAAAACGAAATTTTTCCTTACATCATTTCTTCCGATGTGGAGAAAAAATGGTTCTGAGATTTTGTTGTTTCTTGAATGTTTGAACAAGTTGTGGTCTATTCCACCATGAATGGTTTTTATTTTTATTTTGCTTTTCGGATGAAATATTCTCTGAACGTCATTTTTCGTGAAATCAGAAACAGGAAGAAGAACATCAGCAAATTTCATGTTCTTGTATGTTTTGTTCACGATTATTTTCGTAGCAAATGCAACTTCGTTTGGATGGGTAATTGGATGCAAATCATGAACTATCGCAATTTTAAGCTTTGCATTTGTTTTTTTGAAAGAATTGCAGAGCAGAGGTGACACTAAAATCAAAACATCTGTTTCAGGAACATCAATTCCCTTAAGTAATTCAAATCCTCTGAATAAATTTGAATGATATTTCTTGCATTTCCACAAATCTATGAATTTTACCTCATAATTTTTGTTTTGAGAAAGATGTTTGTTCAAAAAAAAGCCATACTTCCAAAGGGCTGAATTTTCGGCAAATGCGCTAAGTATAGTGATTTTTATGGTTTTTTCGGCTTTTTTTTTCATTTTCTTATTAGTTTCTCTGCAATATGCATGACGTCATTTACACTTATCGCGTCCATGCAGGTAAGTTGTTCCTTTGTCAATTTTTTCGGCAGCAAGTCTCTGCTCTTGTTTTCCATGTATGGGCATCCGGTTTTCGGCTTGAAAACGACGGCATTATTTTTTCCGTACGGCGCCCAGAGATTTGGTGTGTTCGGTCCAAATAATCCGATTGTCTTTGCTCCTTGTGCAGCAGCAATGTGCATCATTCCCGAATCATTGCTTATCACGACATCGCATCGTCCAGCAAGCTCTGCAGATTTTTTCAGATTTTTTGGGCTGCCAAACTCGTCGACAGAACTAAGGCTTTCAGAAATCATCAAACTCCTTATTTTTTCGATTATTTTTTTATTTCCGTTTGAATCTATAAACAAAATTTTTGCTTTCCGTTTTTGGGCAAGCTCGTCAGCAAGCTTTGCAAATTTCTCTGCAGGCCACATTCTGTATTTTACTGACTCTGCAAGTCCAGGAACGATTCCGACAAGAAGATCTCTGCTTTTGATTTTATTTTTTTTCAAAAACAAATCAACTGATTTTTTCTCATTTTCAGATACGCTGATAGGTTCTAGTTCTTCGGTATCGTATTTTATTCCGAGTTTCCTTGCGAAATCAAGATAGTTTTGCACCATGTGCTGTGTTTTTCTGAATTCTATTGTTTTTTGATATGTTCTTTTTCTGGCTCCGTGGCTGAATCCAAGCCTGAACTTAGACATTATAAACGCAACCACTGCAGAAACACTCAGCGCCGGCTCAGCATCAATGCACAAATCGTATTTTCTGAAATTTTTAATTATGTTAAGTGTCCCGAAATTAATTATTTTGTTTATGTTTTTTTGTCCCTCAAAAATAATTCTGTTCCTCTCGTGGGCCAGAACGTCTATTTTTGCTTTTGGAAATTCTTTTTTTAGGGCGCTAAGCAGAGGAAGAAGCACAACAGAATCTCCAAGAGCCCAGAATTTTATTATGAGAATTTTTTTTACATCGCTCCTAAAAAGTATTTTATTTATCTTAAGAGGGGAGAGAACGTAGCAAAGAGGAGAAAAAATGCATTTATCAATTATTCTTTGAAACAGTATTGTTAAAGAGGTCATCGTAATCTTCTATTTTTTCTTTTTTCTCTGTATTGCAACTTCTCTGACTATTTTTGTTATCTTTTCCTCAACGGAATCTATGAAAACATAGGCTCGGAAGATTAGGTAGAAAAGCAATATGATTGCGAGATATATAATCAAGTCAGCAGGTCTTCCAATGCCAAGAATTTTTGACAGGTTTCCTGCAGTGCTGGGAACAAGCACCGTGATTATCGCAAAAACCCAAACCAAAAGCCAAAAGATAAATTCCTTGATTTTTATCTTTCTCTCTTTAAATCTTAGATAGGCTCTGCTCAGCGCGAACAGAACAAACAAAACAAGCAAATACTGGATTATTTCCATTATTTCATCAACCTCTTGAGCATTATTTTGAAGGCTATTTTAATTCCGCTCCAAAGATGAAATTTTCCGTGGTGCGTATGTTTTGTTGAATATTTGGTATATTTAATTGTTACGGGGATTTCCCTGTATTTTATGCGCTTTTTGAACACTTCGATGAGTATTTCAGATGCGTGCTCCATCTTGTCCTGCCTTATCTCTATCATTTGAGCAGCTTTTCTTGACATGGCCCTGAAGCCGCACTGAGAGTCTGTAAGCTTTACACCGTAAAAAAGTCTTAAATAAATTCTTCCAATAAGCAGGATGAGCATTTTGCCGAAAGGAATTTTTGATTTTTTGCTTAAAAATCTTGAGCCAATGGTTATATCTGCCCGTCCCTCAATTATTGGGGCAATCATTCCGCGAATTTCATTGACATCCATTTGGCCGTCGCCGTCAAAATGAACTATGATGTCCGCATTGTTTCTCAAAGCATACTCATTTCCCGTTGCAAGTGCGGCACCCTGGCCTCTGTTGAGAAAATGATGCAGAACAGCAACTTTTTTTCTTTCAGCAATTTCTCTCGTTCTGTCTTTTGAAAAATCATCAACCACAATTATGTTGGAATAATTATGTTTTTTCAAGTCATCAATTACTTTTCCGATTGTTTTCTCTTCGTTATGCGCCGCAATAACTATGAATGTCTTCATTTTACAGCAATTCTCCCGAGCAATCTTAGGTAGCCAATAGTTGTTTTCAAAATATTCATTTTGCTTTTTCCAAATTTTCTTTTCTTGAAATAAATCGGCGTTTCGGCAAGCAAATAATTTTTCTTTCTTGCTCTTATTAGCAGTTCTGGGAGATATTCAAAATTTACTGAGGTGGTTTTGTGATTTATTGAATCAATTACTCCTTTCTTATACAGCCTATAGCCGGATGTTTTGTCCGCAACCGGCAAGTCATACAAAAATCTTAGCAGAACATTCATCGTTCGGCTCAGGAATTTCTTCCATACAGGCATCACGAATTTACCTTTTTCGATGTATCTTGAACCAATAATCACGTCAGCTCCTGATTTTTCCATCGCTTCTATGAAGCTCGGAATTTCTTCCGGTTGGTGATTCATATCCGCATCCATTGTTAAAATGTGCGTTGCAGTTTTCGAAACATTGTCAAATCCGCATCTGAATGAAGGTCCAATTCCAATCACATTTGGTTTATAAAAAATATTCATATTGTTTATTGTTTTTTTCAGCTTTACCAAATCATTGTACCCGCTGCTTTCTTTAGTTCCTCTCAAAACAAGAACAAATTCATGAGGTATTTTGATTTGGTTCAAAACTTTGTGAATTCTTTTAACAAGCACATCAACATTTCCCTTTTCATCATATGCAGCCATGACTACAGAAATTTTCATTCTTTTTTTGGAATCTTGAGTTGTGTTTTCTTTCATTTTTCCTCTAATCAGATTACGGAAGTTATTACCATAACTCCGAAAACAATCAAAGCAACCCCCGTCCATTTGTGAGTATTCATTCTTTCTTTCAGGAATTTCATCGAAAGCAAACTAACCCAAACATAATTTAGCGAAGCAACAGGATAAAGAACGCTAAGTTCGTTTCCTCTAAGTGCAATTACAGACGTGACAGACGCTGCACAATAAAGTATTACGCCGGCAATAAACACGTAGCTCTTGAAAAGCCACCTCATTGTTCTTTCTATTTTTTTTGATCCAATTTTAAGGCAGATTTGTCCGAAGGCAGCAAGCAGACTTGCAAAAACCATCAGCAAGATAGATGTCAAATAGTTCATTTCTGCCTCCCTTTTCCTACGAAAGTAATCCCTATGATGATTATCGCAACTCCAAACCATTTTTGGATATTCATTGAATCAGCAGCAAAAAATATCGGAGATGCTATGCTTACCCATATAAAACTCGTTGCCAAAACAGGATATACGACAGTTAATTCCCCTCTTCTGATTGCTTTTATCATAAAAAGAAGTCCAAGCCCATATCCAAGAAGCCCAAAATAAAGGAACGGATTGAAAATCAGAGTGGCGGTGCTGTTCACTTCATTTGCTGCAAACTTGAATAAAATTTGGCCGACCGATGCAAAAATCGCTGAAAATAGCATAAAAATGACAGCATTCAAACTGGTTTTCTGTATTTTTTGGGATTTTTTGCTTTTTTTCATTTTCTGTCTTTTTTCATGAAATAAAAAATCAAAATTGCAGTTAAAAAGGTTATGCACCACGAAACTATATGCAGGATGTTGGTTTTGTATTTCAGTTCTATGCTGTGTTCGCCTTCGGGTATGCTTATTGCCATATATTCAGGCCAAGCTCCGCTTATTTCTGTTTCTTTTCCGTCGATATATGCGTGCCAGTGAGGTTTGAAATAGTTTGCTTTTATGGTGGCTTTTTCTTTGCTGTTCGAACTGCTCGTGAAAGAAATTAGTCCGTTTTCAAACACAACATCTGTTATTCCTGCATTCGATTCAATTAATGACGTGAATTTTTCATTTTCATAAACGCAAACAGCGCCATTTGAGTATGCGAGTTTGTTGTTGAGGTTGAAGCTGCATGGCGCTACATAATATTTAACTCCCAAATAGCCAAGAAGGCTGTCATCTTTCATTCCTTGTGTGAAATTATTCCATATTTCGTTGTGCAGTTTGTATGTTTTTTCTCCAACACACTGAGGACACCCAACCCAATCAAATCCGAATTCCTGTTTTTCATGGAATGCCTCAGCACAAATTCCGATAGAAGAAAAAACCATAAAATTTCCAGGCAGTTCTTTTACGAAGTTCCATGCATCAGTTATCGCAGAAGGATTATAGATGTCGCTCGCAGGCGCTTGATTCCATGAATATGAGAAAGCCGAAATCCCGGGATAAAGTTCAATTATGACAACAACAAGAAGTAAATGAAGAATGTACGATTTTTTGAAAGAAACAGACAGTGCTTCCGCAACCGCAGCGGCAAGAAACACAGCATTAAAAACGAGAATGGCGATGAAGAAGGTGGTGCTTCCGCTTATCGCTGTGCTGAAAAACGGCATGAATTTTAGCAGCCCAGAAAAATTAAAATAGAGCAAAACAGATGCAATCAATCCGCCCTTTATGATGTATGTTGTTCTGTTATTTTTCAGCAAAAACAATCCAATTATCGAAAGCGCCATTATTGAATATCCGAAAAAATTGCTCCTTACAAATTTTCCATTCTCATTCACGATTCCAAAAGTTCTTGATGTCTGTTCAATGTACGGAGATTCCAGTGAATTTTGCGAGGGAAGTGAAGCATATTCTTTTTCGAAAATCAGCGGAACGACCCATGCGGCAGAAATTCCCAGAATAATCAATGCAACTATTGCTCCAGAAATGATGCTTCTTGAACTTTTTTCCTGCAACGTGTTCAATACAGCATATATTGCGAAAACAATAAACGTGGGAATGGCAACGGATGTGTGCATCATGAAAAGGACAGCCGAAAAAATCCCCGAAATGGCTACGGATTTTCCATCTTTGTTTTCAAGCGCTTTTATGAAGAGTGCAGAAGTTATTGGAACAAGAGCGATTGCAGTTAATCTTGGAAGGGCTCCGGAAACAGTTGCGTGAAACAAGAAATGGGATGAGAGAGTATAAGCTATCGCACCAAATAGGGCGATTCTGTTGTTTTTGAAAAGAGTTTTTCCCGCAAAAAAAGTTCCGAGAAGAGAAATGATGTAAGCCAGAAATGTCGCCAATTTCAGAGCATCTCCCGGATTCAAAAGAAGTATTGTCGGAATATTAAGGACATAAAACATTGGGTGATAGAAGTGGAATTGCGGCCATCCGCCGTACATGTTCGGAATCCACTCCGAAAAATTAAAATTACCTGCTTGCTCATTCAAAATCCAGAATCTCGAGAAGTGGTGTCTGTAGTCATCAGTTACTGGAATTCCCTGCTTCAGCCACGGCAGAATCATGATTAAAAATATGACTGCGAGAATTATGTATGCAATTTTAGTTTCTTTTATTTTCACATTATCTCCTTCTTTCCTTATTTTTGCTTATTTTCCTATGCTGTATTTTTTTATTCTTCTGATGCCGCTCTTGTGCAGAAGATATTCAGACATTGCCCTGAGAACATTCATTCCGTAGCTTATGACATTAACGTGGCATCTTTCTTCTCCGTAGTATGTTGGGATGGGTGTTTCAAGGATTTTAAGTCCTGCAAGCCTTAACTGAACAATTATCTCGCTGTCAAAGTGAAAGTCATCTGAGCACAGATGAAAAGGAATTTTTTTCAAATTTTTGCAGTCGTACGCTCGGTATCCGCTGTGATATTCAGACAAATTCAGTCCAAGAACGAGATTCTCAACAAGAGTCAGAAATTTATTTCCGATGAATTTATACAAAGGCATACCTCCTTTCAGAGGGTCTCCTTTCATTCTTGAACCAAAAACCATTCCTATGTTTTTGTCATTTTTGTAGAAGGGCTTGATTAGGTCCGGTATTTTTTCAGGGGCATACTGCGCATCACCATGCAGCATTACAACAACATCATATCCTTTGTTGATGCAGTATTGGTAAGCCCATTTCTGGTTTCCGCCGTAGCCCTTGTTTTTCTTATGGTGAAATATTTTGAGATTATTGAGCTTCTTGTTTTTTTTGTACCCAATTGCAACAAGATAAGTGTTGTCTTTAGATTCATCATCCGCCACAAAAATTTCTTCAACTTCTTTTTTTATGCTGTTTGGAATTCTGTCAATAACTAAGGGGAGAGTTTTTGCGGCATTATATGTCGGAATAAATATTGCTATTTTCTTTTTCATAATGAATCACACAATTTACCATTTAACTTTCCAAACAATGATTCTGCTGCCGGTTGGCTGGGTTTCATCGCTGAATTTTTGGAAATTGTTTAAACCTGCACCTTCAAAGAGGAACAATCTTGTGAAAATGCTTTCTGCCAGCTGAGGTGAAGCAAGCATGGCTCTTGTTTGACCATTCCAAGCAAAGAGCAAAAGGGAATATCCTATATTTCCGCCAAGTTTTTTGTTCTTGAACTCTCCGTTTTCCACATAGCTGATTGAATTAAATGTCTGCATTCCACCGTCGGTGCTTACTTTGGCGTCCATTGTTGAAAGGTCTACAGAGATTCCTCCGCAAATGAGATTATTTTCTTGTTGAGTGCATACAAACTGCTGGGCATATCCCGGCCACGGAGATATCCATGCGTTTCCTTCATTTTCTGAAATCATTGATTTTATTTCGTAATATGTTTTTTTCGCATCTTCTTCATTAAGACTCATTTGCTTCTGAATTCTTGCTATCGCCTCGGCCATAGGAAGATTCCTTGCTTCTACCCAGATGTCTGCTCTGTCGAAATTCCATCCTCCGAAATGAGCCCACACGGCACCTTTTCCAACCATGTCTTCGCTTGTTATGAAATAATTTTCGGGCGGAGTACAGTGAGTTTTTTCGGTTATCTTGCTCACTATTTCTTTTGGAATATTTTTGCTAAGTAAATAAGATTCAGCACCAACTTTATCTTTCGCGATTATTTCGTACAGTATTTTTACAGATTCGGAAGTATCATTTACGTGAGAGTCGAGTATTTCGAATGCATCGTTGGAACCGCAGTCTAGCATTCTCAAAATACCTATTGCTTCCTTTTCGCTGCTTGTAAGAAGAACCCTTCCAACCCAGTGTGCCATGGGTGAATTTTGTGTTGCTCCATCAAATGTAACTGCTCTGTCTGTGAAGTATTTGAAATGGTGTCCAAAATCCCACCACGAATTTACTATTGCATTTGGCTGAGATTCAAGTTTTATTTTTGTCAGCGAATTGTACCATGCATCATTGATTATGGGAACTTCCCCCTTTATTGCATTAGCATTTCCATTGACATACGGAAGGATTAGGAGAGAAATAAGAACTATGAAAACGATGCCAGTTATTTTTTTTGGAATTTCCATTTTTTCAAGAACATTTTCTGTTTTCTTCTTTATGATGCCAATTGCTGCTCCAAAAGCTAAAGACAACGGAGGAACAAGCATC
>JAFGRQ010000001.1 GCA_016935155.1 Candidatus Woesearchaeota archaeon | reverse complement strand
ATAGTTTTGATCAATCAATTAAACAAATTAATCTTGATATTAAAATTAATACAACCATCTCAAAGGAATTTCAAAAATCGAGTGTCGAATTCTATGGACTTGCAGAAAAATTATTAAATTCATCGGAGGATTTATTTTGGATGGGGGCAATTTTTGCAATATTATCAATTACTTTCTGGGTGGTTGGCGTATTACGGAAGGAGAAACATACTTCCTAGACATAATTTTAAGATTTGATAATAACATTTAAAAAGAATAATTAATTACTGATATTTAAAATGACAAGAACAAAAAAACAGATGCAGGGAGAGATGGGAGAAATTGAATCGATGGCAGAAGATGCGTGGAAAGGTTATGCCATTAAAATGAAGAAAAAAAACAACAAAGGATATGATTACGAGAGGCAAGAAATTAATATCGGTAAACCGAAAAAAGAATGGGAAAAAGTTGAAGTGAAAACTAAAACAGCAAAATTAACTGAATCTCAAAAACAACTTCAAAAACAATCAAAGAAAAAGGGACTCAAATACATTGTTAAGAGAAAGAACACGGGCTTCTAATACTTCTTTTGTTACGCGCATTATGTTCTCAAATTCTATTTTCTCGGCTCAAACACCCCAAAACAACCCAGAAACAGCCTCAAAATCAAAACCTTTATAAAGGAGTGGCTTGTCAAAAAAGGTATGGCCAGAGCTTCTTTAGTCGCATTTATCTAATGATAAAAAAACGACTACAGATACAGCTATGACTCAGCTATGCCCTGGTGGTGCAGTGGTCTAACATGAGGCCCTGTCGCGGCCTCGACCCGAGTTCGAATCTCGGCCAGGGCGTTTAGGGCCGGTTAGCGCAGTCTGGTAGCGCACAGCACTTTTAACACGCAGCAAATGCGCGCAGCGGAACTTGTTCCGGTTGCGTTCACGAAAGCAATGCTGGGGTCGCGGGTTCAAATCCCGTACCGGTCACGATCACGGGAATCAAAAAATGACATCAACAAAAAAGACATCGAAGCACGAACTTATTCCAGTGCACGAAAAACTGAGTGACACGGAAAAAGAAAAACTTCTTTCGGCTCTTGGAATTTCATTCAGGGAAATCCCAAAAATTCGCAAAAACGACCCTGCTCTTGCAGAAATGGACGTAAAGGCAGGGGACATAATAAAAATTTCTAGAAAAAGTGTGACTGCAAAAAATACTGTCTTTTACAGAGGTGTAACTGATGTTTGAGTCAAAGAAATTAATCAAAAAATATTTTGAAGAAAAATCTTTTGTTGCTTCAAATGTGACCTCTTTCAATAATTTTGTAGAAAAAGAGCTTAATGAAATAATGGAAGAAAATAAAGTCATAGAACCAACAATCATTCCTCACAATGTTGACAGTTTCCAAATTAAATTAGATAAAATATGGATTACAGAGCCTGAAATAACAGAAGCTGACGGTTCAAAAAGAAAAATCTACCCGATTGAGGCAAGAATAAGAAAACTAACATATGCTGCTCCGATTTACATAAATATCTCAGCTCACATAAATGGAATTCAAAGAGAAACATTCACAGCGCAGATTGGAAACATGCCAATCATGCTTAAATCAAAGTTCTGCCACCTGTGCAAATTGAGCAAACAGGAGCTCGTTGCGAAGGGAGAGGATCCAAATGAACCTGGCGGATATTTCATAATAAACGGGACAGAGAAAGTTCTGGTGAACATTGAGGACCTCGCACCAAACAGGCTGCTGGTTGAGAGAGTCGGTGCCGGCGTCTCTGAATATGTCGGAAAACTGTTTTCAGAAAAGGGCTCGTTCAAAATTCCCCACACGTTTGAAAGATTAAAAGATGGTTTGTTTTACACAACATTTACAAGACTCAAAAGAGTCCCAACTATCGTTCTTTTGAAAGCTCTTGGAATGATGAAGGATGAAGACATAATAAATTCAGTTAGCCAGGAAAAACATTATGACGAAGTTCTTGTAAATTTGATGGAATTTAACACAATCAAGACGGAAGAAGACGCAATGGATTACCTTGCGAAAAAAGCGGGGATTACTCAGGCAAAAGAAATAAGAGTTGAAAGAATGGCAGAAATGCTTGACAAGTACCTTCTTCCTCATTTAGGAATTGAAACAAGAGACAGAATTTACAAGGCAAAAAACATCTGCAAATACCTAAAGCAGTTCGTGCAGACGGCAAGAAAAGAAATACAGCCGGATGAAAAAGACCACTATTCAAACAAAAGACTGAAAATGGCAGGAGATCTTCTCGCCGATTTGTTCAGAGTTAATTTGAAAGTTTTGATTGGGGATGTACTCTACAACTTCCAGAGGATAGTAAAGAGAGGAAAATTCCCAAGCATAAAGGTAATAATTAGAGACAAACTTCTTACCCAGAGAATTTATTCAAGCATGGCCACAGGAACTTGGGTTGGAGGAAGAAAAGGAATCGCTCAGAGAATACAAAGACAGAATTATTTAGAAACATTGTCTCACTTGCAGAGGGTTGTCTCCCCTCTTTCGACGAGCCAGGAAAATTTCGAAGCAAGAGAACTTCATCCAACACAGCTTGGAAGACTCTGTCCTGCGGAAACTCCTGAAGGAACAAATATTGGGCTGAGAAAGAATCTTGCGATGCTTGCAGAAATTACAGAAGAAAGCGACGAAAAAGAAATAATGGAAACTTTGAAACAAATGGGAGTTAAAACGGTGCAGTAAAATGACAGAAATATATGTGAATTTCAAATATGCCGGGGAAACCGACAACGCAAAAGGCATTGTAGAAAACTTCATTGAACAAAGAAGAAAGTCAACAATTTCATCGAACATAAACATCCATTATGATGAAGATTTGGACAGGATTTTTATTGATTCTTCGAGAGGAAGAGTAAGAAGGCCTCTTATCGTTGTTAAAGAAGGAAAATCAACATTAACAGAAAAGCATGCGCAAATGCTCCAGAAAAACGAAATGACGTGGGGAGATTTAGTCAACCAGGGAATAGTTGAATATCTTGACGCAGCAGAAGAAGAAAATGCTTTTGTTGCATTCTATGAAAAAGATCTTGCAAAAGAGCACACTCATCTCGAAATTTCTCCGATTTCCATGCTTGGAATCGTTGCTTCTTTAGTTCCGTACGGAGATTACGGCCCGGGAGCAAGAATGTGTATCGGTTCAAAGAACCAGAAACATGCAGCAGGATTCTACGCAGCTAATTACGCAACAAGATTTGATATGGACGTTAATCTTCTTCATGAGCCTCAGGTGCCTATCGTTCAGACTTCAATGTACGATGTTATTGAATACGACAAACACCCAGCAGGCCAGAATGTTGTTGTTGCATTAATGAGCTACAAAGGATACAACATCGAGGATGCGATAATAATCAACAGGGGTTCTCTTGACAGAGGGCTTCTTAGGTCAACTTATTTCAGACCGGAATCAACTGAAGAAATAAGATATTCAGGCGGATTGATGGATGAAGTAGGAATTCCTGACAAAGAAATAAAAGGATACAGAGCTGAAAAAGATTACAAATTCCTTGAAGATGACGGAATGGTTTTCCCTGAAGCAAAAGTAATTGAAAGTGATGTGGTCATAGGAAAAACATCTCCTCCGAGATTCCTGAGTTCAATGGACGAGTACAATCTCGGACAAAACATAAGAAGAGAAAGTTCGACAGCGATAAAACACGGCGAGGGAGGAGTTGTTGATTTCGTTTTGATTACAGAAAGCGAAGAAGGAAATAAATTAGTTCAGGTTAAAATCAGAGACCAGAGAATTCCTGAAATAGGAGACAAATTCACGCCCAGACACTATCAAAAAGGAGTTGTTGGACTGGTTGTACCTCAGTCAGATATGCCTTTCACAGCATCGGGATTAACACCTGATTTAATCACATCGCCCCATGGGCTTCCTTCAAGAATGACTGTTTCTTATCTTCTTGAAATGATTGCAGGAAAAGTCGGAGCAATGGACGGAAAATACATCAACGGAACAATTTTCGAATCTGACCCCGAAGAGGCACTGAGACAGGATCTTGCAAGAATTGGATTCAGAGAAAACGGAACAGAAATCATGTACAACGGAGAAACAGGGGAAAAATATACCGCAAGAATTTTCGTCGGCAATATGTTCTACCTGAGATTAAAGCACATGGTCGCAAACAAACTTCACTCAAGAGCAAGAGGACCAATACAGTTGCTTACAAGACAGCCTACCGAAGGAAGAGCAAAAGAAGGGGGATTGAGGCTCGGAGAAATGGAAAAAGATGCCTTTGTTGCAAACGGCGCCGCACTATTGCTCAAAGAAAGATTTGACTCTGACAAGACAATCGTTCCTGTCTGCGAAAAATGCGGAAGCATGGGTTTCTACAATGAGTACAAGAAAATAATGGTGTGCCCTGTCTGCGGAGAAGATTCAGAAATGTCAAATGTTGAAATGGCATACGCATTCAAACTAATACTTGACGAATTGAAGTCTCTTGGAATAAATCCAAAAATAAATCTGGAGGACAGGTATTAAAATGGATAATCAGGCAATTTACAAAAAAATAGGAAGCATTGGGTTCGGCCTTTTGGACCCCATCACAAATAAAAAAATGTCTGCTGCAAAAATAGTGACTCCTGAACTTTATGACAGAGAAGGATATCCTGTTGATGGAGGTTTAATGGACATAAGAATGGGCGTCATCGATCCTGGATTGAGATGCAAAACTTGCGGACAGAAAATAAAAGAATGCCCGGGCCACTTCGGATACATGGAGCTGGCAAGACCGGTTATCCACATCAAATTCGTAACGCTAATTCTCTCTCTTCTCAGAGGCACATGCAAGAACTGCGGAAAAATACTCATACCTCCTGAAAAAATAGCGGAACACGCTGCCGAACTGAAAGTTCTTGAAGAAGAAGGCGGAGATGAAGAGAGAAGAAAATTCATTACGGATATAATTTATGCTTCAAAAATTGCGACAAAATGCCCGCACTGCAAAGCAAAACAGCAGAAAATAACGCTGGAAAAACCTTACACTTTCCTGGAAGATGACAAAAGAATATCTCCAATTGAAATAAGGTCAAGATTAGAAAAAATTTCAAATGAAGAACTAGCAATAATGGGGGTTAAAGGAGAATCAGCAAGACCGGAGTGGGCAATTCTTACTATTTTAGCAATTCCTCCAGTTACAATGAGACCTTCAATCACTCTTGAAACAGGAGAAAGAAGCGAAGACGATTTAACTCACAAATTAGGAGACATAGTCAGAATCAATCAAAGATTATTCGAAAACATAAACGCAGGAGCTCCAGAAATAATCATAGAAGATTTATGGGATTTGCTTCAGTATCATGTTACAACTTTCTTTGACAATGAAATAGCACAGCTTCCTCCTGCAAGACACAGGAATGGACAGCCGCTTAAAACAATCACAGAAAGAATCAAATCAAAAGAAGGAAGAATAAGGCACAATCTTGCAGGTAAAAGAACAAATTTCTCTGCAAGAACGGTTATTTCACCAGACCCGATGCTATCAATAAATGAAGTCGGTGTTCCCGAGCTTATCGCCAGAAAATTAACTGTTCCTGAAAGAGTAACAGAATGGAATTTAGAATATCTGAAAGAATTTGTCAAGAAAGGGCCTGAAAATTATCCTGGTTCAAATTACATAATCAGACCTGACGGAAAAAAGAAAAAAATCACAAGTGAAACTCAGGAATCGTGCGTTGAAGAGTTGCAGCCAGGATATGTTGTTGAAAGACATTTAATGGATGGAGACATTGCAATATTCAACAGACAGCCATCATTGCACAGAATGAGCATGATGTGCCACAAAGTAAGAATTTTACCTGGAAAAACATTGAGACTTAACGTTGCAGTTTGCGCTCCATACAACGCAGATTTCGACGGAGATGAAATGAACCTGCACATTCCTCAGACAGAGGAAGCAAGAGCAGAAGCGGAACAGTTGATGCTCGTACAGACTCAGATTATTTCACCGAGAGACGGTTTAGCTGTTATTGGCGGAACACAGGACGCATTATCAGGAAACTATCTGCTCACCGGAGAAACTGAATTCACAAGAAGAAAAGCCATTGAAATTCTTTCATCTGCCGGAATATCAGAGTTCAGCAGACTTCCTAAAAAAGAAAAAATTACAGGAAAGGAAATTTTCAGCATCCTTATTCCAGAAGATTTCTCATTCAGAGGAGAAACCAAAGACGGCCATCCGCTGATAATAAAAAAAGGAGTTCTCATGGAAGGACGCATGGATTCTGCGAATCTAGGAGAAGGTGCAGGATTGTTTTTGAGAAGCATACACAAGCAATACGGTCCCGAATTTACAGCAGATGTTCTGAGCAAAATATTCAAATTAGGAATTGCTGTTCTAATGCAGCATGGACAGAGCGCGGTGCTTTCAGATTTGGACCTGCCGCACAAGACAAAGGAAAGCATAAAAAAAATAATCGAAGAAGCAGAAGAAAAAATAGATGATCTTATTGTAGAATACAAGAAGGAAACTATGGATACACTCCCGGGAAGAACATTAAAGGAGACATTCGAAACAAAATGCCTTGAAACACTCAACAAAGCAAGAAACAAAGTTGTTAATGCTGTTTCAGACAGCTCAGTAGAGGGGTCTCATTTTGAAAACATGGTAAGATCAGGAGGAGCAGGAAAATTCCTTCACCTTACTCAAATGGCTGCTTGTGTTGGACAACAGGCTCTGAGAGGAGGAAGAATCAGCAGCGGTTACAAAGACAGAACACTATCTGCATTCAAGAAAGGAGATTTGAGAGCTGCTGCAAGAGGATTTATTGCAGGAGGATTCAAGGACGGACTTAAACCAGCAGATTTCTTCTTCATGGGCATAACAGGAAGGGATGGTTTAATGGATACTGCTCTTAGAACTCCTAAATCAGGATACTTATACAGAAGACTTGCAAACGCAATGCAGGACTTGAGAGTTGAATATGATGAAACAGTAAGAGATTCAGGCGGAAAAATAATTCAATTCCAATATGGAGAAGACGGAGTTGACGTTTCAAAATCAGAAAAAGGAAAAATAAATGTCAAGAGAATTGTTGAAAACGCAACAGGCGGTAAAACACAATCTCGGCAGAGCCGAGATGTGCGCAATTCACCGGAGGCGAATTAACAAATGAACATCGACGAAATAAAATCAAAATTGAATCCGAAGCTAATTGAAGAAATCGAATCATACCTTCCAAAAGGAACTTCAGCAGATAAAGCAAAGAAAGTTTACGAAGAAGTTCTTGAAGAATACCAAGAAGCAAAAGTGTCTCCGGGAGAATGTGTAGGCATCATCACTGCAGAATCAATCGGAGAAAGAGGAACTCAAATGACTCTAAATACATTCCATCTTGCAGGAGTTGCAGAAATGAACGTTACCATGGGTCTTCCTAGAATGATTGAAATTCTGGACGGAAGAAAAACAATTGAAACTCCTATGATGGAAATTTACCTTAATGAGCCTTACAAGTCCGGAAAAAATATCAGAGAACTTGCAATGCAAATCAAGGAAACAAGACTCGGAGAAATTGTAAAAGAATTTGTAATTGACTTGGCCGAAAATTCAGTTGCATTCACAATAGACGATGAAAAAGCAAAAATTTTGGGAATAACTCCTTCTGCAATAATGAAAGCGGTTGAAAAGGGAACAAAGATTTCTGTCAAAAACAGCGGAAGACAGTATGTTGTTCCTGTCGCCGGCAAGGATGCAGGAGTAAATGAAGTCTATAAGTTAAAAGAGTTATTGAGAAATATTTTCGTGGGTGGAATCAAAAACATCACTCAAGTCCTTCCAATAAAAAGAGGAGAAGAATATCTCATCATCACGGCAGGAACGAATCTAAAATCAGTTATGGAATCGGAAGCTGTTGACAAACAAAGAACAATTTCGAACGATATTTACGAAGTTTATTCAGTTCTTGGAATTGAAGCTGCAAGAGCAGCAATAATAAATGAAATGTACAAAGTTATTGAAGGTCAAGGCCTTAATATTGACGACAGGCACATAATGCTTGTTGCAGACATGATGACTGTTGACGGTTCCATAAAAGGAATAACAAGATACGGAATAATCGGAGAAAAATCATCCGTTCTCGCCAGAGCGTCGTTCGAAACGCCAATCAAACATTTAATAAATGCTGCTCTTGTTGGTGAAAAAGACCCGTTGAATTCGGTTGTGGAAAACGTCATGATAAACCAAATAATTCCGGTTGGAACTGGTCTGCCAAAGATTGTAATGAAGCAGCCCGAGGAGAAAAAATGAGCTTAACAGAACTTAAAAAGTTGATTGGAAACAAGAAACTGATTGTCGGAACAGATAGGACTCTGAAGGAACTGAAAAAAGGAAACATAAAATCTATTTTTGTGGCATCCAACTGCCCGGAAAATTTGAAATCAGAAATTGAAACTAATGCGAGGATGGAAAAATCTGAAATTTCTGTTCTTGAAATAAACAACGAGGAACTTGGTGTGGTTGTTAAAAAACCTTTTGCGGTCTCCGTTGTTTCTCTTTTGAAGTGAACAAATGGATTCTAAAATTACTTACGGTATGGAAACGCTTGGGTTGATGAAACTCTTTGAAAACATGACCAAGGCAAAAATAAGAGACTGCATAGTTGATGAAGAAAAAATAATTTTTGTTGTACAGGAAGGAGAACTGAGAAAAGCGCTTGGAAAAGGAGCAGAAAACATAAAAAAACTTTCTGAAAAACTAAATAAAAAAGTCAAGATTGCTGAGTTCGCAGATGAAATGCTTGCTTTGATTAAGAATTTCATAAATCCGCTCAAAGTTGATGAAATCTATGAGGAAAATGGCATTGTGATTTTGAAAAGCAGTGAAATGAGAACCAAAGGAATAATCATCGGAAGAAACGCAAAGAACCTAAGAGCACTTGAAAACAACATAAGACGTTATTTTCCTGATTTGAAAGAAATTAAGGTCATGTAAACATCATTTTCTATTACTCGCTAAACGCCGTTTAAAGCCGCAAAGAGCCCTAAAACGCCAAATTAAATCCAACAGCAATCTTTATAAACAACCGCAGAAGCAAAAACGATATGGGTAACAAAGCAAACGGAATGAATGCCGCCAAAAGACTAAGAAAGAAGAGAGAGACTTCCCGCTGGTACAAAAAAAAGTTTGTCCAAAGAGTTCTTAGGAGTAAAGAGAGATACGACCCGCTGGAAGGTGCCTCGCAGGCAAAGGGAATTGTTCTGGAAAAAGTTCAAGTTGAAGCAAAACAGCCAAACTCTGCAATGAGAAAATGCGTTAAAGTTCAATTAATCAAAAATGGAAAACAAGTTACTGCCTTCTGCACTGGAGATGGTGCAACAAAATTAATCGATGAACACGACGAAGTTATTGTTGAGCAAATCGGCGGAATTAAAGGAAGAGCAAAGGGGGATTTACCAGGAATTAGGTGGTGCGTCCTGAAAGTAAATGACCAAAGCTTGGATGCATTAAGAAAAGGAATAATAGAAAAGGCAAGAAAGTAAAATGACCGAAATAAAAGTATTCAACAGATGGGAAACAACAGGCGTTGTAGTTTCAGATTTCGGAATGCAGAGTTACATAAATCTTAATCCAAGATTTGTTCCGAAAACTGGCGGAAGAAATGCAGCTCAAAAATTCCACAAGTCAAAGACATTTTTGATTGAAAGATTTATGAATAAAATAATGGTTTCCGGGCACAAAGCAAAAAAACACAAGATAAGTTCGGGCCACAACGGCGGAAAAGCCCAGATGATAACAAAAATAATGATAAAGGTTCTTGAGATGCTTGAAGCGAAAACGAAGAAAAATCCAATTCAAGTTCTTGTTACAGCATTGGAAAATGCATGCCCAAGAGAAGAAATCATTGCGATTGAATACGGCGGAGCAAGATATCCAAAAGCCGTTGAATGCTCTCCTCAAAGAAGAATTGATTTAGCAATGAGATTTATGACTCAAGGAGCTGCACAAAAGGCATTTAATTCCAAAAAATCAATAGAAGAAACACTTTCTGATGAAATTTACAATGCATTCATACTAAGCCCGAATTCTGCGGCAATTTCCAAGAAGAATGAACTTGAAAGACAGGCTGATTCTAGCAGATAAATTATAAATAAAACAAATAAAAAAATTAAAAAAGAATTATTTTGTTGAGTTCTCTGTATAACCCAAGGAAACCGCGGTATTCTGCCAAGCATCAACCTGCGCCTTGCAGAGCAAGTGAAGAGTCCATGCATCCTGTACACATTTTGCATAATCCTCGTCAGCCTTGTTTGCCTTGTCTATGAAAAACTGCAAATCTTTCTGAGGGATGCAGTTTTCATCTCCGGTTGACGAAGTTCCAGCGTTTGCTTTTCCCGCGAAAAATCCGGCTACAACAGCAGCAATCAAAAGCACGACAAGCAAAACCATGTGCATTTTGACTTCAGAACCGCTCTTTCTTTTCAGTCTGAGTTCTCCTTTTTTCATGAAATTTTGAACACTTAATCAATATTTAAATCTTACGAAGCACAAGTCGTGCAAAAACCAAGCTTTTTAAAGCTCACGAGGCAAAGCATAGTTATGAAGATAAAATATTTCATTGCAAAAAGACGGGTTGATGCATCCCCTGTAATCAAAAGGGCACTGCCTCTGCTGAAAGGAAGCGTGGGAATAATAACAACCATACAATACCTTCATTTGCTTCCCGAGATAAAAAGAATTCTCGGAAAAAACAAGATAAAATCAAAAATTCTTGGACAGATTCTTGGCTGCAACACGAAAGTTGTTGACAATTCAAAATGCGACACAATTCTTTATTTTGGGGACGGAGACTTTCATCCAAAAGCGATGGCAAGAAGAAAAGAAAAATTAAATGTTGTGATTGCAAATCCTGAAAACAACGCTGCAAGAAAATTAAATGAGGAAGAGATAAAAACATTTGAAGAGAGAAGATACGCAGGACTTGCTAAATTTTTTTCATCAAAAAACATAGGAATTCTTGTTACATTAAAACCGGGACAGGAGCATTTGGATGCGGCCCTGAAATTCAAAAAGAAATTCTATGACAAGACTTGCTTTGTCCTATTGTTTGATGATTTGAATTTCAGTTCACTTGAAGACTTTCCATTCATTGAATGCTTTGTAAACACGATGTGCCCGAGAATAGCTTATGACGATTTTTCTAAATTCCCGAAAGCTGTTGTTGACATTCACGATGTTCTGGAAGCCGAAAAAGAGAGGAAGAAAAGAAAGTGAAAAAGATTTTTGTATTGGCTTTATTTCTCGCGCTCACGACATCCTGTTCGGACATTAAGACTGCGAAAATAAATGACATAAGCATTCCTGTTGAATTGGCAGTTACCGGGGAACAGCAAAAAATTGGTCTTATGAACAGAACCAGTCTTGAAGGAGGGATGCTTTTTATTTATGACAATGAAGCACAAAGATATTTCTGGATGAAAAACACATTGATTCCTCTTGACATAATTTACATAAACGAAAAAAATATGATAACAGGAATACATCACGCAATTCCTTGTGAAAAAGACCCCTGTCCAGAATTTCCTGGTTTTGGAAAATATGTTCTTGAAGTAAACGGAAACTTCACAAACGAAAACAACATCAAGGAAGGAGACTTTGTTTCCCTCGTAAAATAGGCATAGTTTTATAAATGCAGTTAAAATTAGCTTTCTCATGCAAAGAAAACCTTATCATTTAATGACTGAAGAAGAAAAAGCGGCCCAGGCTCAGCAGGAAATTTCCAGAATAAAGCTCCCAAGAGGAAGGGAAGTTTTTGGGGTTGTCGAGCAGAGAGTCGGCGGTTCAAGAATGTTCGTTAAATGCTTCGACGGAAAAAGAAGGAACTGCAGAATTCCGGGAAGTTTGAAAAGAAGTTTATGGGTCAGGGAAGGAGATGTTGTTATAGTTGAACCTTGGGAATACGGCGGAGACGAAAAAGGAGACATTGTTTTCAAATACACAAACACACAAGTTAATTACTTGAAGAAAAACGGACATTTGACTGGATTAAGTGAATTGGAAGAATTCTAAAAACAATTAAAAACAGGCAGAACTTTTCTGTGTCTCCTTTCTATTTCTTCGAATTCTTCTCTTGTTTTTGCACGCTTGAGTTCTTCTCTTTCTTCAGCATCTATTCTTTTTTCAATTTCGGTTGCGTCTTTTTCGAGTTTGTCCATGTGTTGAATTGAAAGAAGTATCAAATCTTTTAATTCAATTTCTTTTTTAAAATCTGTTGTTCTCGAAGTTTGGTGAGTAAGAATATTTATCAGTCTAATTGCCTTTTCAAACTCGTGTGCTCCTTTTATTTTTGCTCCTGCTTCATCTTCGTGTTTGCTTTCGTAAATTAAAAATTTTGCTCTTCCATTCAAATCTCTTAGAATTTTATTTTTCTTTCTTTCTGGGTCTCTGTTTTCTAATGCTTTGAAAAGCCTTTTCAATTCACTGGATATCCGCATTGCTACAATAGAAACCGCAGGGCAATCCATCTTCAAGCCTAATAATCTCTGAAGTCTATCGAACATAACTCAAATTTAGCAAATTGTGTATTTAAATTTTAGCAATATTTAAATACCATACAACAGATAGTGTATTTCATGAAATGTCCGTTTTGCGGTAGTGAAGATACGAGGGTTTCTGATAAAAGAGAAACCGAAGACAGCTCTATAACAAGAAGAAGACGAAAGTGTTTATCTTGCAAGAAAAGATTCACAACATATGAAGAAGTTGAAAAAATTGAACTTTCAGTTGTCAAAAAAGACAGCACCAGGCAGACATTTGACAAACAAAAAATTTTATCTGGTTTAATTAAAGCCTGTGAAAAAAGACCGATAAGCAGAGAAATGATTGAAGCCACAGTGAACGAAATCGAGAAAGAAATTCTCAATATGGATGCGAAAGAAGTTCCAAGCAAAGTTATTGGAGAATTAGTTATGGACAAATTAAAAAATTTGGATAAAGTCGCTTACATTAGATTTGCATCTGTCTACAAAGATTTTGCAGACGTTGAAGATTTCAAGAAAGAACTAGATGCCTTGATTGCAAAGAGAGCGAAATAATCTGTCCTCCCTTCATCAACACATTATTTCTTCCGGTAATAAATTATCAATCCAATCACACCAACACAAATAGCAGAATCAGCAACATTAAATGCGGGCCAGAAATTAAAATCAATAAAATCAACAACATGGCCGTACATTATTCTGTCAATTACGTTTCCTAATGCTCCTGCAATAATCAAAGTGATGCATGTTTTTTCATATTTTGTCTTGAATCTGTCGAAATACAAAAGCAAGAATCCTGAAACAGCAATTCCTAAAAAAAGCAGCGGAAGATTAAAACTGTTCAGAATTCCAAATCCCGCTCCAGTGTTTGTTACAAAAGTAAAATTGAGAACATTTTTCATAACAAGCATCGTTTGATTTATATCTAAATTGTCAATGATTGACTTTTTTGTAAGTCTGTCCAGCAGAATAACTGCTGCGAACAGAGAAAAGTAAAACAGCCCCTTACCACATTTTTTTCGGTTTGTTGATTTCTTCGACATTTTTTTCAAGAGCGTTAATTCTTTGGTTTATCAAATCAAGCATTGCCTTTATTGTATCAAGTTTTGCTGAAATTATCTGGGCATTATCCGGGAGCTGCATCTGCTGGACTGTTTTCTGCTCCTCCTCTTTCTGTGAATTATATAAATTTCTTCTTTCCGTTATGTCTTCTTCTTTTGGCATTTCGTAAGAACGCTCAGGAGGAGTTTCAGGCAGCGCTGTGTCCCTTGATTTCAGCCCCAATTCCCTCTCAAAAGCTGCAAGCTCATCTTCTTTTTTCTTAAAAGGCCACATTATAATAACCCCACCGTAGATGACATTGCAAGAATTCCAATAGCCAAAAATGCGGCAAAAAACGCGGTTTTGATGACGGCCATAACTACAGAAGATGCAATCCTAAAAGCAACGTAAGCTCCCAAAAGCATTATGAACATGAAGGTGTAGTCCATAATAATCTCCTAATCGAAAGGAGTTTATAAAGATTGCTTCAGAAGCCTGTCGCTGTATGGATTCCTCGAATAGCAGTGTTTTGCGTGCTCGACAATCAGCGCATGATACTCACTGAACATTTTTGTATCTTGTTTTAAATTTTTCATGAATAAATCCTGTATTTCCCTGTAAGATGCATCTTTTTTGCACAGCTTCAGATGGCCGCACATTCTCTTGGTGTATGCATCAACAACAAAAATCGGTTTTTCCAAGGCATAAAGAATTATTGAATCGCAGGTTTCTGGTCCGACTCCTTTGATTTTTAGAAAAATCTCCCTCAATTCTGCTGCATCTTTTTTCATCAAATCTTCAAATTTATTTTTTGAAAAAAAATCAGCCAAAATTTTCAGTCTTTCTGCCTTTTGGTTGTAATAGCCTGCGCTCTTTATTGTTTTTGCAAGAATTTTTTGGTTTGCTTTCTTTATTTTTTCAGCTGAAAGAAGATTTTTCCTGTTCAATTCAATAATTGCTTTCTCAACATTTTTCCACGAGGTATTTTGGGTCAAAATGGCGCCAACGGCAATTTCAAATCTCGCCTTGTTGTTTAATTTCTGTCCGTGATAAGTCGGATGAATGTCTTTTTTCAGAGTTGTAGGCCACCATTTCTGCGGCCCATATCTATCAAGAAGAAGTTTGTAAATATGCCTGATTTTGTTCATTGACAATCCTTTGTGTTGGATATTTAAGAACTTTATCAAATTAAAACAGCATTCAAGTATCCCTGCTGTCCTGGTTTTGATGTTATTCTTGCTTTTCCTTTCGAAGTTTGAACAACAGTTCCTCTAGTAATGATATTACGCCTTACATACTGAGGATTTGCCGGATTTTCAAGAACAGTCTCAACATCAACAACAGAATGTTTTTTTGTTTTTGGATCAAAAAGATTTACCTTATTCGCATGAAGCAGTCTTTGCTTGACAGTTCCGCTTCTTTTTCTCTGGTTCTTTATTTTCGATTGGCCGATTGCTGTTGCCGTCCATTTTCCCGATAATTCATACTGTTTTGGTTTTCTGAAAGCAACGTATCTAGCCCCAGAACCGGAAGTTTTTGTTCTTCCTCTTGTTTTTATTGATGCCATGTGTTTTTTGGTTTTATGCTTCTTTATAAAGATTGCTGTGCTTTACTGCAAACGAAAGAAATATAAATAAGTTATACATAAGGTATAACTATGGAATTTTCAGTAAAAGCGAAAGAATGGGGCAACTCGTTGGGAATAATTCTGCCGGCGGAGATTGCAAAAACTGAAAAAATAAAAGCTGGGCAGGAAATTGTCATAGAAATAAGAGCAAAAAACGTTCTCCGGGAGTCATTTGGAACCTTTAGGTTCAGGAAGCCAACAGATGAGATGATGGCTGAGGTTGACAAAGAACTTCAAAATGACTAAGAAAAAACTCTTATTTGACACATATGCAATTCTTGAAATAATTAATGGAAAAGAATCTTACAAAGAATACTTAGATTCTGAATTCACAATCAATGAATTTATTTTTGCGGAACTGTGCTACAAGCTTGCAAGGGAAAAAGTGCCCAATTATAAAAAATATCTTGCCATGTATGCCCCATATGTAGTTTATCCAACTCCCGAGGCAGTTGAAGAAGCAATGCTTTTCAGAACCGACAATATCAAGAAAAATCTTTCAATGACTGACTGCATAAGCTACATAATGTCCAAAAGACTTAAATTAAAATTTTTAACAGGAGATAAGGAATTTGAAAATATGCCGAATGTAGAGTTTGTAAAGTAATCCGCAACATTTATATATGGTCGCGAAGCAGTAAAATTCATGCCAGAAATGTTTGAATCAAGACCGCTGGACGCTCTGAACAAGTCCAGGAACAAAAGAGTCATCGTTGAGTTGAAGAACGGCAGACAGTACACTGGAAAACTAAATTCTTTTGATATTCACATAAATGTTGTTTTGGATGAAGCTGAGGAAAGAGTGGATGGAGAAGTAAAGAGAAAATTGGGAACAATCTTCCTAAGAGGAGATACAATCACCATAATAATACAGGAGTAAAAACATGAAAGGATTAGGCGGAACTGGTTCTAAAGGATTGAAAGCAAAAAACAAGACCATGATAAACTGCAGACGCTGCGGCAGAAGGTCCTACCACATGACAAAGAAAAAGTGTTCTGCCTGCGGTTTCGGAAAGTCCTCTAAGTTGAGAGGATACGCCTGGCAGAAGAAAGGTTCTAGATTTTAATTAATGATTTTATTTCAATAGATTTAAAAATCAGAATAGTGCCTGTCGTAATGAGTTTGATCTAATCTTTCACGCGGAGGTGCCGGAGCGGTCAAACGGAACTGGTTTAGGCGGAATGAAAAATTCCTAAGAACCCAGTTGGCTTAGTGCCTACGCAGGTTCAAATCCTGTCCTCCGCAGTTATTTTTTGCGAAGCCTAGGAGGTCTCGGAACCGAAGGTTCTGAGGTGGGAATCCTGTCCTCCGCAGTTATTTTTTATCTGCTTTGATTTTTACAAACTTTGAACTTCAAACTAAAACAAGTGCTGGGTTGGATGTTATACTTGGATGGATGAAAATAGTGTTTAGCAATTCAAAAAAACGAAAAAAATACAAAAGAGAGCTTTTTTACTCCCTTTTATTGTATTGAAAATAAATCCTACTACAACATAAGGGTCACCAAAACCTAAAAATGACGTATACTGGCTTTAACCATTCTAAAGTGATGATTGGCTTTAGAATATCAAAAAGGCCAAAACAGCCATTTCTCTCGTTTTATGACATTTACGAGCTAGTTTAGCACAGAAAACCTTATAAAAGAAAGTAAAAGATGGATGATAAGTCTAGATTATAAAATCTAGTCACAGTAACCTAAAAACTATACGGAGGTGTTTAGGTAATGGAAGTAAAAAAAATATTGAGAAAGGCTACCGCATTGGCGGCAAGTGCTTCATTCGTTGGAGCAACATTGCTAGGTGCAGTAGCACAAGACTTGGCTAACTACCCTGCGCCGTTTGTTGAAAACGGAGTCTTCGACGCATTTATCGTCGTAGGACAAAACGCAATGCCAGAAGACATTGTGGGTGCAGTGGACATTGGAACAAGCCTACAGTTCGCTTTGAAAAAAGCAACAACAGTTTCTGCAGGAGCATCTGAAGCAACAATTTCAGAAGGCTACAAAGTTCAGAAATCTGGAAACAAATTGAACTACAGTGATTCTATACGCGCAATATTAGGCGGAACAGCAATCACAGAAGAAGACATACCAACAGTTTTGGCTGACGGGAAGTTTGTTGAATCAGAAGGAGACAACAAAAACTCCGAAGGGTACTCTCAGGATTTGAGATTCCACAATGGAGATACTGCTATGTTAGTTTATGCACAGGAAGATGAACTTGCTCCAAAGGCAGGAGATTATTTCTTCATTGACAGAGGAGAAGAACTATACAACTACTCCCTCGAATTTGACAGTTCAATCGACTTCGACAATACATCATCAACAACAGCAAATGATGACCTCAAAACTGCAACAATCAACATAATGGGTAAGGTTTACACAATTACCGATGTTGAAGTAAATACTGCAGGAGAAGGAATCAAGAAATTGACATTGCTTTCAGGAGAAGCTGTTTTGTGGTTAACACAGAACCAGCCAATAACAAAAGCTGTTTCGGGAGTAGAACACACAATAGAAGTTCTCGACGTTACAGAAGATGCTGATGCATGTCAAGTTAAAGTTGACGATGCAAGATCAATAATAGATGTTGATGAAACAAGAACGATCAATGGTGTTCAAGTTGGAATTACTGACGTAAGAGCAATCCACGCACAATTGCAAGATGTGGATGTTTGTCAGGTTTCAATTGGAGCAAGCGAAGTCATTCTTGACGAAACTCAATCTGACGGAGTTAAAGTTGACGACGTTGACATTGATGGTTCGACAGTTGTGTTCGACAGCAAAGGTTCCACATGGGACGGCTTTGAAGTTGTATTGACTCCTAAAGGAGACACACTTAAAGATGACAAATACCTTGCAAAAGGAGAAGCATACACAGACCCAATCTTCGGAAGCTGGAAAATTGCTTACGGCGGTATTGTAGCTGAGTACGAAACATACACAGCGAAGACAGCTGGAGACAGCTCAGCATCCTTCAAATTCATCAATAATGATGGAAAGGAAGTTGAAATACCAATGTACGTAGTTAACGGAACAACAGTTATCCTAGGTGAAGGAGACGAAATAGACGAAAGAGTCTATTCTCACGGTGCGGACATTAGTGTTAAGCAAAGTAATTGTTCTGGAGCAGCTTCAGTTGAAGAATGCGATGGTATGATGATTTTGGCAACAACAGCTAATGGAGAAGCTCACGTATTCGAGGTTTCTATAGACACAGATCAATCAGGAGCATTCAACGGAACTCTTGACCTCAAAGACCTTACGTACGGAAAGAACCACGAAGATATTGGCTACATGGACACTGACATTACTGACGATGGAACACAACGAGGAGTCATTACAAACTTGCTTGACCTTGGTTCATTCGGAACTACAATAAACGTTACAATAAACGAATCGGCTGATTGGCCAACAATTATTGTAAACCAAGCAGTTGACAACAAAATTGAAACACTAGCGGGTGCTTCGATATACATTGATGACACTTGGACTGAAAACGCAGGTAACGGAGGAAATGTTTCCATTTCAATCGATGAAACAGATAGTACTGGAAATACTGACCTTGCTGACGAAGCAAACTCGGCCGGCTTTAATATAACAGCAACAGTTAATGCTGATGAAGAAATTCAGCTTGATGTTGTTTTGACCGGTGCTGTGGCAAACAGCATAGAGCTTGAAGACGACTCAGACGATGCTGTGGATGTAACGGGTATTGGAACAATAGTAACTGCAGATGTAGAAAATAAGGATATGGTTACTGTTCAAATGCCAAAGGCAGAAGTTTACGGAAACGTATTCATAGCACCAATTGTTGCAGAAATGTCAACAGCTGGCGGCGGAATACCAACGTACACTTTGAGCAAGTTGAATGTCGGAGCTGCAAAGCTAGACTCAGAAGTCAGCGATGTAGCAGCACAGAATTTGATAGTTGTAGGTGGACCTTGTGCTAATAAGGTAACAGCTCAGGTGCTAGGTTTAACATACCCAGCATGCGGTGCTGATTCCGGAATAGCAGAAAACACTGGAATTATCAAAGAAGTTGTGCAGTCAAGCGGAAAAGTTGCACTTGTAGTAGCAGGATGGAATGCTGCTGACACAAGAAGAGCAACAAGAGTTATGTACAATTACGACACACACCAAGCTAGCGGAAAGTTGGCTGGAAGTAGCGTAACAGTTACAGGAACAAGCATGACTGACATAAGCATTGCCAAATCAGCTTAAGTAAGCTGATTTTCTTTTTATTTTTTTTAATTTTTTATTTTAACACAAACTTGTGAGAACTATGTTGTATTAACACACCACACTTGATTTTTTAATTAAGTTAGCATCGAGCTTCGGCTTGAATGTTTTCATGTAAATCGACATCTCCCCGTAAGGGACAAGCCCCTTGTCGAGGTTATTGTTTTATTTAAGAGCCTTCGCAAATGATGCTAACTTCAAATCCAAAACAAAAAACTATAAATACTAAGCTCTCTGCAAAAAACAAGGGGGAATATGACAATTACATACGAAACAATGCCCGGCACTGCCGTGCAAGCCTCATACGAATGTCAAAAAGAGGTATTTGAAATATGACTATCACGTATGAGACATTGTTTGAAGTTCTGAGAAAGGAAAAAAACCAGGAAGACTTGCAGAAGCTCGACCTAGATTTCTACAAAGAAGTGCAAAAGTATGTAGAAGAAAAAACCTCAAAATTGGACGAGAAACCGAGGCTTGACCAATTCATAGAAGGGTACGAACAGGAAATGACGGCGCTGAGAATTCAGCTTAACAACATAAGAAAAATTGTCAGGGACATTTTTGACAGAAGAGAAAGGAAAATAATTGAGATGGCTGTTAACAAGGCAAAAACGGGCTCAAACATCGTGGATACAAGCGCCCTGCTTCCTGAAGAAAAAGAATTCTTTGACAATCAGATTGCAACAATCAATTCATTCAGAAGAGAAAACTTGAATTCGGTTCTTGGGTTTCAGACGCCAAACAAACCAAAAGACTTAAATATAGCTCCGAGCGAACAAAATATTGAGTTTAAAAAGGTTCAAATGCTCGAATCCGTGCCCAAATTCGTGGGTGTTGACTTGGAGATTTATGGACCGTTCAACGCGAGCGAAGAAGTGGAATTAAACCCCGAAATCGCTGAAATGCTGATTAAAACAAGCAAAGCAAAAATAATCGAGTGAAAAAATGAAGTTACCAAAACAACAAAACAGATTCTGTCCAAAGTGCAGAAAGCACACCATGCATAAGGTTTTGATAGCTAAAAAAAGAACAAAGGGAACAGCAAGACCTTTGTCAAGAGGTTCATTGGTAAGAGCCCATAAAAGAAGCGAAGGC
Organism: Candidatus Woesearchaeota archaeon; assembly: GCA_016935155.1. GTDB lineage: Archaea > Nanobdellota > Nanobdellia > Woesearchaeales > UBA10107 > UBA10107. The sequence continues at coordinate 22,788 of JAFGRQ010000001.1, read as the reverse complement.
ATAGGAATAGGAGGACATGGACGTTATTCGAAACCTCCAAAACCAAAAATGACAGGCAAAAAACAAAGCAAAAAAACAGATTTGAGATACGAATGTTCAATTTGCAAAAAACAGCAAGTTCAAAGAAAAGGGATAAGAGCTAAAAAAGTGGAGTTCAAACAATGAGAGCAAAATCACACTCTGGCAAGTTCATAAAAGTAATGTGCCCCAAGTGCAAGAACGAACAAATAATATTTGAAAAGGCGACAACAGTTATTCCATGCTTGGTCTGCGGGAATATCCTTGCAGAACCTGCCGGCGGAAAAATCAGACTAAAGACAAGAGTTCTTGAAGCTCTTTAATACTCATGCTATACAAACGAGAAGGTCTTCCTCAGGAAGGAGAAGTTGTTCTTTGCACAGTTGCCAGAATAAATCCTAACTCCATTTTTGCAAACATAAATGATTATGACAAGCAGGGAATGATTCACATCTCTGAAATTTCCCCGGGAAGAATAAGAAACATAAGAGACTATGTTGTTGAAGGAAAAACAATTGTCTGCAAAGTTCTTGCAATTAACAGGGAAAGAGGCCACATTGACCTGTCATTGAGAAGAGTTAATGAAACTTTGAGGAGAAACAAACTGAATGAAGTAAAGCAGGAGCAGAAAGCCGAAAAAATAATAGAACTCATTTCCCAAGCCCACAAAAAAGAGATGAAAAAAGTTTATGAAGAAATTGCAAAGCCCATTCTTGAAAATTACGAGATGGTTTACATTGCATTTACAGACGTTGCATCTGAAAAATTAAAAACAGATGATTTGAATATTCCTGCCGAATACAAAAAAGAACTCGTTGAACTGGTTGGGAAAAGATTCAGACCAGAAAAAATCCCAGTTGGAGGAATATTAAAGATTCAAACTTATGCTGCAGACGGAGTTTCTGTTTTGAAAGATGCATTAAAACAAGTTGAAAACCTCAAAAATTCCAAAGTTGTTTATTTGGGAGCAGGGGCATTCAAAATAAGCATAGATTCTGAAGATGCAAAAACGGATGAAAAAGCTCTTGATAAAAAAATAGCTGAAGTGATTGAATTCATGGAAAAGCACGAAGGAACGGGAAGTTTCATAAAAGAGGCAGCAGAAGAATGAGCTCGAAATTAATGAAATGTGCTGTTTGCGGAGAGTACACAATGAAAGATATTCACTGCGGAAAGAAAACCAAAAATCCCAGACCTGCAAAATATTCTCCGGAAGACAAATACGGCAAATACAGAAGAATTGCAAAGAAAGAACAAGGATTGATTTAATTATTTTCTAGATTACGAAATTAGCATCACTTTGCGACGAATAATTTGATTTTCCATAAAAAGCGGAAGGGTCATTCCTTATGGGAGGGACCCGCTCTTATTCTAGACAAGAAAATTCGGAGCTCGATGCTAATTTCGCAGTAATCCTTATAAACTCAATCCCATTTAACTTCTTTTTATGATTATTAAGAAAGTGACAGGCAGAGAAGTTCTCGATTCTAGGGGAAATCCAACAGTTGAAGTTGAAATTCATTCAGGAAGACATATTGCAAGAGCGATTGTTCCATCCGGAGCTTCAACTGGAAAATATGAAGCAATTGAACAAAGAGATGATGGAAAAAGATATTTTGGAAAAGGAGTTTTGAAAGCAGCAAATAATGTAAATATTCTTGGTAAAAAACTGATTGGAAAAATGATTGATGTGAATGAAATTGATGAATTCTTGATTGATGAAGACGGAAATGAAAATAAATCTCTGTATGGAGCAAATTCGATTCTTGGAATAAGTTTGGCAGCAACAAAACTTGCTGCTCTTGAAAAAGGAATTCCTCTATACAAAGAATTTGGAAATTTAGCTAAAAATAAAAAGTTTTCGATTCCAAAACCATTTTTTAATGTTATTAATGGCGGAGCTCATGCTGGAAATGACTTGGATGTTCAGGAATACATGATTGTTCCTCAGGAAAAGTCATTCAGAGAAAATTTAAGAGTTGGTTCTGAAATTTATCACGAATTAAAAGAAATAATAAGAAAGAAATACGGAAAAATCGCAACAAATGTTGGAGATGAAGGAGGTTTTGCTCCGCCTTTGTCTAAAATTGAAGAACCTTTTGATTTGATACTTGATGCTGCTGATAAATTGGGGCACAAAATAAAATTAGCAATGGATGTTGCCGCCTCACAGATGAGAAATGGAAATGACTACATTTTAGAAGGCAAAAAACACAGCGCATTTGATTTAGTTGACATTTACAAAGGAATTGTGAAGACGTATCCTGTTATTTCAATAGAAGATCCATTTTCAGAGGAAGATTGGAACTCATTTTTTGTTTTAAACAAAGAAATCGGAAGAAAAGTCCAGATTGTTGGAGATGATTTGCTTGTTACAAACAAAACAAGAATTGCAAAAGCGATTGAATTGAAAAGCTGCAATGCTTTGCTTTTGAAAATGAATCAAATTGGAACAATTACTGAAACAATTGACGCTGCAAAACTAGCTTTGAATGGAAAAATGAAAGTGATGGTTTCTCACAGAAGCGGAGAAACAGAAGACACTTCAATTGCAGATTTATCAGTTGGATTAAATTGTGGTCAAATCAAATCAGGAGCTCCTGCACGAGGAGAAAGAACAGCAAAGTATAATCAATTATTGAGAATTGAGGAAGAGTTGAGATGATACAAGAATACAAATGGGGACTTGGATATTTGATTGCAAGTATTATTCTGGGACAGACACTTACTTTCGAACACGGCATCGTACTAGGAACAAATATTTTTACCACACTAGTTGCAACGTTGCTAACTGCTCTTGTTGATTTTTCGGTTCTTGCGGTTTTGCTTTGCATAATAATTTCACTTTGTTACTTCTACTACGGCTACAGAAGAAGCCACAACAAAGCAACGATGACAGACTACAAAATATGCACATACTTGCTTCCGAGCTGGAAAAGGATAAAATGGGCGTTAATTATTCCTTTGATTTTACTGGCGCTTCTTTATGTTGCTAACTGGGCAAGTGGACTTGGAGTTGATGAAATAATACCTCCAAAAAACGTGCCACAAGGTGTTCATAGTGAATTATTTGCTCCGAAAATTTTAGGTTCCCAGATGATGCTTCTTGGTAATCCGATTCAATTCGCGTATCCTTTCTTTTTAATTGCATTGTATGTATACATTTTTTTTACTTTAATATTACGTATCACAAAAATCAGTTGGTTAAGCAAGACAATTCTTGTCCTGTTGGTTATTTCGATGATTTTTTTAATTTACTTCGGACATAATTTGAAAATTGAAATGTCAAATCTTCAAAACGGGTTGACCTTGATACGAGAAGAAAAATTTGCTGAAGCAAACAAATACTGCTATGGAGAAAGACAATTTTTGCCTCCTCCGTGGGATAGCGCTCAAGTTCCATTTGTTTGTAAAATTACCGAAATAAGTGTAAAACTTTCTAAAAATCAAACTATCGACAAAGAGATTAATGAACTAAAGACAATATGTGAAAAGGTCACAATAAATGCTATCAAAAGTAAATGCGAACAAACAGTCAATGACGTGTTTGGAACAACAAAGGGATTAAAATGAAACTCCACATCTATCTCTTCAGACACGGTCAAACAACATTCAACAGAGATAAAAGATTTACCGGCTGGTTGGATGCAAAATTGACAAAATTAGGAAAACAACAAGCAAAGATTGTTGCAAAAAAACTGAAAAACAAAAAATTTGAGATTGCTTATTCAAATGATTTGAGCAGATGCACAAGAACATTAAAAGAAGTTCTAAAATATCATCCAGCAGTCAAAAAAATAAAAATTGATAAAAGATTAAGAGAAAGAAGCTATGGTTCATTGCAGGGAAAAACTCACAAAGAAATTATTGCAAAATACGGACAGGAAATGTTTGACAAATGGCACAGAGATTACAATTTTCCTCCTCCAAAAGGGGAATCAATCAAAATGGTTGAGAAAAGAGTTAATGCTTTCATCAAAGATTTGTTAAAAATGATGAAAAAAGAAAAATGCAATGTTGCAATTTCTGCATCTGGAAACTCAATGAGACCATTCAGAAAATATTTTGAACATTCAACAATAAAACAAATGATGAAACTTGAAAATCCCTGGGACGATTATTTTGAATATACAATCAATGTGTAAAGTTTATATACTGAACTAAAATTCTAATCACGATGAACATAACTCACCTGAAAGGTAAAATCCCTGAAGATTTGCTAGATATTTTAACGAAAAAAGGAATTACTGAATTAAGACCCGCTCAAGAGAAAGCTTTGAAAGCAGAATTATTAGAAAGAAAGAATTTGTTAATATCAACACCAACTTCTTCAGGAAAAACACTAATCGCAGAACTTGCAGCTTTCAACTCAATATTCAGAAAAATAGGAAAAGCAATTTATATTGCTCCGTTAAAATCTTTGGCAACTGAAAAATACAAGGAATTCAAGCAATTCTATGGCGATAAGGCAAAAATAGCTTTGAGTATTGGTGACGTTGATGCTGTCGACCCAAAACTGCACGAATATGATTTAATAATAACAACTTCTGAAAAATTAGATTCATTAATCAGGCACAGAATTGACTGGCTGAAAGATGTTGCTGTCATTATTGTTGATGAAATACATTTATTGAACGACCCAAAAAGAGGTCCAACATTAGAAATTCTAATTACAATTCTGAAAGAGAAATTGAAGAACGTTCAAATAATTGGTTTAAGTGCAACAATTGGAAATCCAGAAGAACTAGCGAAATGGCTTGATGCAACATTGGTCGAAGACAAGTGGAGACCTGTTGTGCTGCACAAAGGAACGTACTTGCAGGGAAAGATTGAATTGAAATAATTTAGCGTCGAGCTACGGCTTTTCTGTAAAAATAAATATCGACATTTCCCGTAAGGAACTTCCCCTTTGTCGATTTAATAAATTAAAATAAAGAGCCTTCGCAAATGACGCTAAATTAAAAAAATATAATTAAAATAAAAAAGAATTAATTCTTCCTGTAGAATTCTGCAAGGAAGAAGTTTTGTCCGAATGCTAAGCAAGGTATTCCTACCAAGACAATGCACATCATTCCGTAAACAATTGTGTAAAGTATTGTTTTAAGCATTGCAAACAGGTATTCAACAACATTTGTTGAAACAATTCTGTATGCTTTCTTTATGTCCCAAAGTGACTCGAAGGTTTCTTTCATGAAGAAATTCATTATCAACCAAGGAAGCAATCCAAATGCCGCCAAGAAATACGCCAACTGTCCGAATAGCGGAACAAGATTTAATGCAAACAGCACAATCATTGTCGGCACCATGAATACAAATATGAACACTCCTTCTTTGAAATTATTCCAAAATCCGCCGAATACAGGAAGTTCTTTTGTATTTCCTGAAATCAAAGATCTTGCAATCTTTTTCCCATATCCTGCCAAAGCAAACCATCCGAATATTGGAAGCAGCACCCAAAGTATGTTCCACAATCTTGAAGCTCTGCCCCAAGGATAGCTGAATCCAGCTTTGAAATCTTTGCTGAACCGGCCCTTTGTCATTTTTTCTGTCATTTTATCCGCCTCGTTTCAATTACAGCCCCAGGCTTTTAATAATCTTTTGTTTGTTGAACGTTTCAATATCGTCATAATCCTGTCCAGTTCCTATGAAAATAATCGGCTTTTTAGTTACATAACTTACTGAAATAGCTGCTCCGCCTTTTTCATCAACATCTGCTTTGCTCAAAACAATTCCATCTATTTGTATTGCTTCATTGAACTGCTGTGCCTGTTCAACACAGTCATTTCCTGTAATTGATTCCCCGATGAATATTTTGTAATCCGGTTTTGCAACTCTTATTATTTTTTTCATCTCATCCATCAAATCAGTTCTTGCATGCTGTCTTCCCGCTGTGTCAATCAAAACAATATCGATTTTGTGGGCTTCTGCATATTTTATTGCATCAAAAGCAACGGCAGCTGCATCCGCTCCGTAATCCTGCTTTATTATTTTAACTCCCAATCTGGCTGCGTGCTCTTCCAACTGCTGGATTGCGGCTGCTCTGAATGTATCTGCTGCTGCAAGAACAACACTCAGCTTGTTCTTTTTGAAATAGTTAGCCACTTTTGCTATTGTTGTTGTTTTCCCCGAACCATTTACTCCGACAAAAGCAATAACAAGCGGCCTCTTTGCTTTTGCTTTTTTTAATAAATCAGCACTTTCAAAGCTCAATATTTCATCGATACTTTTCTTTAGCGTGTTTAAAATCGATTCGTCGACATTAAATCTGCTTATTTTTCCCCTGACTAGGGTTTCCTTCATGTCTTCTTTTATTTTTTCAACAACTTCAACTGCGACATTGTTTTCCAGCAGAACAACTTCCAAATCCCAGAACATGTCGTTGAATTTATCTTCTGAAAGCGATGTTTGAGTTACTGCTTCTTTTATTCTTGTGAAAAATCCTTTTTTCTCCTGCGCTGTTTCTTCTTTTTCTTCTTCCGGCTCTTCTTCAAGAACCTCTGCTTCTTCCTCTCCTTCCTCGAATGCTGCTTCTTCAGGAGAAATTTCATCATCTTCCAGTTCTTCTTCGATTTTCTCTTTTTCTTTGTCTTCTCTTGAAAATAATCTTGAGAAAAATCCCTTCTTCGGCTCTTCCTCTTTTATTTCTTTTTTTGCTTCGATGATTTCTTTCTTTTTTTCCTCTTTCTTTCTTTGCGTTTTTTCTTTTTTGGAAATTTTTCTTTTTTTTGCCGGTTTTGTTTCTTTTTTAATTTCTTTTTCGGGTTTTTTTATCTTTTTTTCCTCTTCCTCCACTTCCTTCTCAACTTTCTTTGAAAAAACAGACAGTGCGCTCTTTAGTTTGTCCTTTAGAAACCCGAACATCAGTGTTCACCCAATTCAATGAGCCTTTTCTCAATCTTTTGCATCTCGGAAATCAATTCTTCTCTCATTTTAGAAAGCTCCTCGAATTTTCCGTCCAAAAGCTCTTTTGTTTCTTCGATTGTTTTCTCGACAACAACATTCTTTCCTACATTTACTGCTAATTTTGAAGTATCTGCAAGAGTTGCCTTGATAAAAATTCCGCTGTTTATTGGAGAAAGAATTTCTGAGCCTTTTTTCATTCCCTTTAATTCATCGAGGCAATTCTTCACGTATTCCAGTTCAACCAGATTGGAATCCAGCTTGTCCAGCTGTTCTGATATGATTTGAGCTTTCATTCCCAATGACTGCATCTCTGCGTCATGGCTGTGACTGTGTTCGCATACGGCTCCTTCCTTGTGTGTGTGTTTCATTTTTCTTTTGAAATTAAATAGACAATTTCGTTGGAATTGGTGTGTTTCATTTTAATTTTTTAAGCAGAGATTTTAGCACCGCTTCGTATTTTACTTCTGCTCCGAGCAAGGCTATGATTTCTTCATTCACTGCATCTCTATCGCGCTTGACTTCATCCAAGTGATACTTGACCAGGCTTCTAAGAACTTCCTTTTCTTTTTTTGACAGCATTTTTCCTCCTTTCCTTTCCCGACTCTTTCAGAGCCTCGTTTACAAAATCAAACTCCTTGTTTAATTCTGATGTGTCGATTGTTGCTGAGCCTGTGCTTGTTTTGCGGGTTTCATCGTGAAGCATAATTTCTATTTCTCCAAAATGAGAGTTCTGTTCAAGATCAACTTTATGTTCATTGCTTAGATGCAGCAAAGGAATGAAGTGGCCGATTACGTCTTCTTTTTTTCCTGATTTTACCAACTGTCTGAACGTAAGTCCGTCATTTTCTGAAAGATGACCTGAAATTTTTGAATACAGCATTTCAATCACTTTTGAAATGTCTATCTTTTTTTCTGGAACTGTTATGTTTATTGACTCCAAAATTTCTTTTCTTCTTTTCCTGACTTCCAATGCCTGCCTTAGCGCATCAACCAGTTCGTAAATTGAAACCTTTCTTTTTCTCGGCTGAGGAGTTCTTGGAATCAATCTTGCTCCTGTTGGATCGAAAGAAAGTTTTTTCTGCTCGTGTTCGTACAATGCATCTTCCGTATATTCTTCCGGATGCATCAGCTTGTCAAAATTGAGAACATCTTCTTCGAGCAGATAGTTTGATTTTACCTTCAAAAGAATTGCGGCTGCCAAAACGACTTTTCCGGAAATTCTTAAATCCATTTCCTTTATTTTTTTCAGCATTTCAATATATCTGAATGTCAATTTGGAAACATCGATATCCCAGGGATCCATGCCTTCTGATTTGACTAAATCATAAATCAAGGACTGCCACGTGATTTCGTCCCCTTGCATAATGATATCAAAAATCCTTTGTTCCATACAATGGAATTCCTCTTTCTCGTTTATAAACTTATCCCACTGCAAAACGGCAAATAGGGCTCTGTATGGCTCGAATAAACGCAAAGTTTAAATACAGAAATGGGTCTTTTCAAGATAATTAAAAGTTATAATTTGAGAGGGTTTTAATATGACAAAAAAGAAACAAGCTAAAAAAGCTGCTTCCAAAAAAGAAGGCGGCGCACTAGGCTGGATAATCGCGGCTATTGTTGTGATTGTTATTCTTTTCTTGGTTGTGAAATGTGCAACAAAAGAAGAAGTAACGACAGAAACAACAGCTCCTGAAACGACAGCAACAGAAAAAGGAGGCCTGTATTCAACAACGGCTCCTGAAATAAACGCGAAATGTGTTGTGGCAGGAAGTCCAACGGGACCAACAATCGGTGTTGTTCCAGGAACTCAAGTTCTTAAGGACGGAGTTTTATCTGTAACTTTCAAGAACAATGGAAAAATTGACATAAGCTCAACAGTCTTCGAATTTGCAGACCTTACAGGAAAGGTTGTAACTGGAGACGTAATGGGCAAAGCAATTTACAGACAAAATAACGACGCAATTGCACCTGGTGAAACAATCACTTACAATGTTGACTTGGACCAAGTCAGCCAAGAGCTCGGTGCAAAACTTTATGCATTCTCAATCTATCCAACAATGGATGGAAAGGCTTGCTTGAATGGAAAACAGTTTGTAATAAAATACGAAGGATAAACTCTTCGTTTTTTCTTTATTTTTTTAATTTTTTGATGTTAGTTTTATTGCTAAATATTTATTTCTCAATGGCGGCTTGACGGCCAGCTCATTTCATTCGCTGTCCTACTCGACACCCCGAAGGGGGCAACCCCCGTCTCGCCAAGCGCCAACGTTTTTTACGCTCAACATTGCTTTCCTCTTTAATTAAATCGTAATTGAAAAACTTTTTAAACAACTAGAAAACTCAAAAACATCAAGGACCCGTAGTTTAGTGGTTCATAACGCTGCCCTTACAAGGCGGAGGTCACCGGTTCGAATCCGGTCGGGTCCACTATTTATTTGGCACTTAACGCGATGATAGTTGAATGGTACAATACGACCTTGCCAATAGCGACCTTCCGAGAAGTTCGGAATGTTTGCTACGCAAACAGGTTGTGGCCCGGGTCCGATTCCCGGTCATCGCATTGAACGAAGTGAAATGCGAGGAACGGGCTTGCACGACGAAAGTCGGGCATTATCCGGTCATCGCAGTTTTATTTTAAAATTTATTAAAAAATTATTTAACTAAAATAAAAAAGGAAGATTGGTGTGGACATTTTGTGAGTGTTGTGTTTTCTCTCTTCTGTCAATAGCTTTATAAACAAGATATTTTCTCTTTTATTCATTGAGCCCGTAGCTTAGTCTGGTGGAGCACTGGTCTTATATGGCCTTGCTTCATAGTGCAAGTCTAAGACCACCAGTGGTCGAGAGTTCAAATCTCTCCGGGCTCACTACTTTCACTTTGTGGAAGGTGAGTGGTATGAGCACTCACAGAAGAGATTAATCTCATACTATGCCCCTGTAGTGTAGTCCGGTCAAGCACCTCGCCCTTTCGAGGCGATGACACGGGTTCAAATCCCGTCGGGGGTACTTCTCTTTTGTTTAGAACTCATCGTGGTTTATGAGCTAGCTTGCCTTGTGGAGCAAGACTTATGGAAGAGATACATAATTACAAAAACAGGATTAAACAGGTCATAGAACGCATTTTAAGGGAAGATATGTGTGAAGAGAATAAAGAGCTTATTCTAAGGTTTAAAGATAACTGCATCATTCAGGGCATTAGCACTTCAAAGACAGACAGGTATCTTCAGGACTGCATTAAGCTAAGCAGGATGCTGAAAAAGAAGTTTTCTGGGGCAACTAAAGATGATATAACCAAAATAATGGTTCAGCTTGAACAGACTGATTTGAGTTTTGAAACAAAAAGAGGTTTCAAGATAATGATAAGAAAGCTGTTTAAATTCATACGTGGAACTGCTGGCAAAGAATATCCTGATGAAGTCAAATGGATTTCAATAGGCGGGAAGGCAAATCACACTAAACTGCCTGAGGAACTTCTGACTGAGAAAGAAATTGAATTAATAATTAAACATGCAAATAACATCAGAGATAAAGCACTGATTTCTTGCCTTGCTGAGTCAGGGTGCAGAATTGCTGAAATAGGCAATATGAAAATAAAGCAGGTTTCGTTTGAAGAACACGGGGCAAGATTAACTGTTAGCGGAAAAACAGGAGCAAGAAAAATTCTCGTTATTGCCAGCGCTCCGTATTTACAGCAGTGGATTAACCAGCATCCTTTTAATGAAAATCCTGATAATTTTCTTTGGATTGGCTCAACAAATAACTTAATCTGCTATGCGAGAATTCTTGCAATAATCAAGAAATATGCACATTTAGCTGGAATTAAGAAAAGAATTTATCCTCATTTATTTAGACATTCAAGAGCCACATTCTTAGCTTCAATGATGAGTGATGCTTCTTTGAAGCAGTATTTTGGATGGGCGCAAGGTTCGAAGATGGCTTCTATTTATATTCACATGAGTGGAAAGGACACTGATGATGCTATTTTGAAGGTTAATGGAATTGAAGCTGTTAAAGAAAAGAAACAGCAGTTGCTTATTCCTAAGAAATGTTTAAGGTGCTTTGCTGTGAATGAAGCTACGAATAGATTTTGTAAAGTGTGCGGATTTTCTTTGAATAAAGAAGAAGCTGAAATAATACTGAAAGCAGATGTTGAAAGAAAACAAGCAGACGATATTATGAACAGATTGATGAAAGATAATGAGATACTGGAATTGATTAGACAGAAATTAACCCAAAACGTCATCTAATGGCTTTATAAAGTCTATAATTAAAAAAATTTATAAAGTAAAACGAGCATTTTTTATAATATGCTCAAAAAGAGGTGTTAGCGACTAATACTGACAATAGTCGTGTTCGAAACATGAGCAGAGAGAAATTTTTAAAAGCATATGCGAATTTGCCTGAACCAGAACGAGTTCAAATAATTGCAATCATAGACAACAAATCTTATTCATGGAATATAGCATATAATGAGATTACAAATGACACCGAACTTGGAAAGAAAATCTTAAAAAAAATGGAGGAGCTGGGGATTTTATGAAAGAAGAATTGTTTTATGATGAACAAAAAAGACTTGTTTTAGAGAGATTTAAAACATTAAACATGGATTCTAAGTTGATGTTGGGTGGTGAAGGAGAAGTTACAGTAAAAGAATTAATCAGACATATTGAAAATGGAGATGATTTTGGGAGACGGGCTGTAAGAGTTCAGATTAAGATGCTTAAAATTCTAGCCAATGCGTGATAAAAATGGTTAAAAGAGTTCTAATAACAAGACCGACTCATGACATAGTTACTTCATATTTGCACGACTTTTCACAAGGAATAGTTAAAGTAATCAAAGGAACAAAAGACATTCATATTACTGACCTTGAAGGGAATCAGGCTACACGTGAAAATTTAGAAAAATCTGCCTCTAAAGAAAATCCAGGATTGATATTTCTTAATGGACATGGTAATAGAAAAATAGTAACTGGGCATAATAATGACCCGATATTGGACGAAAAAAACATAGAATTAACAAAAGATAAAATTATTTACGCATTATCTTGTGACTCTCTAGAAGACCTTGGTGAACTTGCTGTTCAAAAAGGTGCAAAAGCTTACATCGGTTATAAAGCTCGCTTTATGTTTGTTACAGACCCCACAAGAGTTGGTTCTCCAAATAAAGATAAAAATGCGCTTCCATTTAGGCGAGCATGCTTCGCTCTTATTAACTCATTAGTATTTGGCAATTCTGTTAGTAAGGCGATAGAGCTTACGAAAGAAGAATACAATCATTCGATTAGGTCGTATGGCACTAGTGAAGATGACCCATATGGTGATGCGCCTCTCATAAGATTTGCTCTTACTTGGAATTTAGAGTTCTTAGATATGCACGGAGACCCCGAAGCCTCTTTTAATTAAAGAACCATAAAAACCAGAATATTGTCCCGAATTTCGTAGTTAAGTTTGGGTTCTTTTATAAAGAGAGTTGCACTCGTTTAATCTGCTAAAAACCGATATATATATATATATATATCGTAATTATGTTTATTAATTCATGAATAAGCACATCAAGAATATATTGCCAGGCATATTATTATCTCTTATTCTTATTTCATCTGCGCATGCAGGCATATTTGATTGGATTACTGGTTCTGCGACAGCTTCCTCTTGTACTGTTGGGGGATACAACTGTGAAAAAGACGCTTCTGGTCAATTAACAAATTGGGCTCAGAAATGTTACAATTCAACATGGATAAATACTCAATTGTGTGATAATGGTTGTGAGATTTCAACAGGACAATGCAATTCTGCTGTTGTCAAAGAAAAAGTAAAATGTACATTTGCAAATTCTCCTGATGCTTCACAAGATTGTGCGACAGTTGATGGCAAATTCAGATGCTCAGGAATAAATACTTGTGTCGTTGATGTATATGGAGAAAAGGGGGCATATCTCAATTGGGAAGCAACATGTCCTGGAAAAACAAGGACAATTTTAGACGGAAACAATGACTATGCTTACTTCAACTGTACTTGGCCGGAACAAACAACCCAGACTGTTGGCCTTACATACTATATTAAAACAAGAAAATGCCCTGATGGTGCTGAAGGAACCCCTTATAAATGCGACGTTGATGCAACAATAGAAAAGAATATAGCATATTCAATCAGTGCTGTATCTCCTTCAGTGGATAATTTTGCAGTCATTGATATTAATACAGGAGTTGTTACTTGGAATTCTCCAAAAGCAGGTAAATATAAATTCACAGCAGAAGCTGCAAATCTTTTAACAAATGAAGTTGCATCACAAACTTATGTTATCAATATTGCAGGAACACCTTCAGCAAATGCACCAATCATATCAACAAAATTATGTCCAGATGGTGTTGTTGGAACTCCATACAAATGTGATATTGATGCAACAGGCACTGGAGATTTAACGTATCAAATTAGTGCAGTATCGCCTCTAGTAGATAACTTTGCAGTCACCAATCTTTACACTGGCGTTGTATCATGGAATACACCTCAGGCAGGCACTTACAAATTCACAATGGAAGTAGATGACCTAACAACAGGATTGACTTCAACAAAAACATATGTTATCAACATTGCAGGAACACAACCAGAACCAACAACACAAGCAGTTGCTGCCTGTCAAATCAAAATTGGTGACGTTGCCCTTTTGCTGAGCAAAAGCAGTCCGGTAATTAGAGAAATTAATGGTGTTTCGCATACAGTAGAAGTTTTAGATATTATTGAAAATTCGTGTCAAATTAAGATTGATGATGTAGCTGCAATCATAGATATCGGTGATACTAAAACAGTTAATAATGTTAAAGTAGCTGTTTTTGGTGTTTCAGGCGCAGAAGTTACAGAAACAAAAATTCAGTGTATGTCTGATTCTGATTTGGATAACCTCATTGCACAATGCAAGAGCAAAGGAGCTTTGGTATCAATCACCACGGACAAAAACAGCTGCAAAATGGTAACATGTACAGCACCACAGGAAGAGACAGCACAAATAAAATGTATGACGGATGCCAATTTGAACAGTCTTGTTGCACAATGCAAAAGCAAAGGAGCATTAATATCAATTACTACAGACAAAAATGGTTGCCCTGCTGTGACGTGCACCGCAGTTCAAGAACAAGCAACACAAACTCAATGTAGCGGCTGTTTTGTTGATAATACATGCCTTCCAATTGGTGTGAGAAAAGGCAGTGAATACTGCGATGTTGACCAAATCATGAAAGAACAAAAAAATGAAAGTACTGTTTGCGGAAATAGTTTTGAATGTAATGGTAATCTTTGTGTTAATCATGCTTGCGTAAGTGGAAGCTTATGGCAGAAAATCTTAGATTTCTTTTCTGGATTGTTTAAGTAGATAACTCTTTTTCTTAACATTTAGAACTCAAATTCTACCTTCAATCACCCTCGTAATCAAAAGGAAGTAAGACATTGTCCCTTATTTCGTACTTCAACCTAATCCCATGCCCGCATGACAATTCAATAAAGCCCATTTCTTTCAGGAAAAACAATGTCTCAAAGAACATATGTTTTGTTATGCTGAAATTCCTGCAAATCTTCTCAGAAGCTGTGCTGTAAGGAATGTATTGTTTCTGAACGGCTTGCTGTAATTCATACAGCCTCTTAAGCTCCAATGTCCACAATCCAAGCTTCTCGTCAAGAGGTATTTGTATCATTAATTGCCTCTTGTTGCAGTTTCAGCAGGATTTTTATCCATTCTGGTTGGTTTTGTTCTTCGTTCATTTTTCGGTTGTTGTTTTAAAGGCTTAAATATCCATGGACAAGATATGTCCAAAACAGATATTTAATTCTCGGTATTACTTTTTTTGTTTGCAGATACACAGTGAATCTTCCTTAAATACGGACTGGTATACAAAATGGTAGACTTTTTTATACCAATGTTATTATGTGCAAATAAAGATATAAATAAGTGGAGCAGAAAAGGATTAAGAAAATTCTTAAGAACTGACTAATTCTAAAAAATAGCAGACTTTTGTGTATAAGATTTTCAACCATCACAAGTATAGTGGGAAGAAAAAGATATAAATAACAATGATGAGAAAAAGGCGGAATTCTATGAGAGAAAACATTGATTTTTTATGATAGATTTGCTGTTTTTTATCATAAAAAAGCTTTTTGCTATGTCATTTAACCACATTAGCCGAGTTTACAATCATTCAGAAAGCAAACTCGGCGTAGTTTAAGGCCTCATCTGTATGGGGGTTGGCTTGTTTTCTTTGGTGAACATTTCCCTTAACTCCGTTGTTTTGAATTTTTGAGAAAGTAACAGAATTGCTTTGTGCATTTCTTCAAATTTTCTTTCAAAAACAAGATTCTTTTCCAAAGCCAAATCTCTTATGTAATCTGAAGTTGTTCTGTAACCTTTCGCAGATGCACTATTCTTGATTCTCTCGAATTGACATTCATCAACACGAACTTGGACAAAGCGGGTTTTTGGCATGGACACCCAACGTGGTAAAACTAATATATAAACTTTGTAGTGCAGATAGCATTACAAAAATTAAGCCACCAAATTATTAATTATGCTTTTCAAGCCTATTTAATTCAGCAGTTGCTATTTCATTTGGAAAATAGTCTTCTATCTCTTTGCTTATCTTCCTTCTTAAATTGTAGGTGTTGCCATTGCTTGCATACGCCATCCAGCCTTGAAAGCACTCGTAGATGGTATCGTAGTGAATTGTGTTTTTTGAATATAGAAACTTAAAGCGGTTGAGCTTTCGCTTTATCTTCCGCAGGTTTGACTTTCTGAGAAGTCTGTGATGCGGAAAAATCCTAAATCCCAAGAAATTCACGTTTTGCTCTAATGGCGTAATTGTGCATTTCTGCGGATGCACACGAAGCAGAAGTTGATTCTTAAGAAATTCATTAATCTTTTCTTTGTAAAATTCAAGCTCTTCTTTATTGTGATGCAAAATAACAAAATCATCAACGTAGCGGATATAATGTTTTACCTTCAATATATGCTTCACGAATTGGTCAAGCTCGTTGAGATAAACATTGGCAAAGAATTGGCTGGTTAAATTGCCAAGAGGCATGCCTCTTTTGGTTTTTAAATGATTGGGACTTCCTTGATTATGCAGAGAGAGAGAGAGAGAGAGAGCGGTTGTAATTATCGAGAATTTTCTTAATTAACCACATAACTTTTTCATCTTTTATTTTCTTTTGTAAAATATTTAATAGAATATCGTGGTCAACCTCATCAAAATACTTTTTGATGTCTGCTTTCAGGACATAGCAACTTCTTGTATTATTTCTTGAAACTTTTCTTTTAAAATAATCAAAACGTTCCAATGCTTTGAGATTGCCTTTATTCACCCTGTTTGCAAAAGAATCAAAGATAAATGTCTTTTCAAATATCGGTTCTATGACATTTATGAGTGCATGATGAACAACTCTGTCTCTAAAATCTGATTTGCTTATTCTTCTTGTTTTTGGGTCTCTGACGATAAACTGCACAAGAGGTTTTGGCTGATAAGAATGAAGCAATAATTCTGTTCTTATTGATTCTAAATTTTCATCGAGATTCTTTTCAAATTCAATAACATATGTTTTCAGTGTCTTTCGCTTTCTTGCATTTTGAAACGCAAGTTCAAAATTATCAAAAGAACACATTTGTTCAAATAGGTTTTGTGAAGTCATGTCAAATATAAATATCCAGATGCTGAGCTATTCCACGAACATGATTGTTGCCGTTGTGCAAGTTCCTGTTGTTGCCATTGAATTCCGAATTGTTGTCGAGATTCCTGAGCCACAAAAGGCGACACTCATGTAGCCCTTTTGCCTTAATCTTCACTGCAACTTCATCGCTGTTGTTGCTGTATTTCATGGCTGTTAATACAAAAAAACAGCACTGGCTAAAGGGCGTGTAGCCCAACGTACTCCACATAGCTGTTTGGAGTGTCTGGACAAAAATAAGAAAATAATAAAGAAGTTAAAAACTTATTGGTATAATTTCTGTATGTCGGCTTCAAACTGCTTTCTTGAAGCATCAGGAACATACTGCCTTGAAGTTTTTAATATTTGAGTTAAAGTTGGTCTTTGAACAAGACTTTTTTGCGAAGTCAGCTTCGCACCTTCGGTGCTCGCACGTACCCCACGAACACGACTGCCGTCGTGCAAGTCCCAGCTGAAGCCATCGAATCCCGAATTGTCGCCGAGATTCCAGAGCCACAAAAGGCGAGCGAATGGCTTGTCTTGTTTTTGAGTGTAATCTTTGTCATCAACATAAATTGGAACCGAACTGATATTTGCATCTTTAAGGAATTTTCCATAATCTTTTGCAGTATCTCTTAACAAGAAATTTGATAAAGGATGTTCTGCAAGTTTGTCAACTGAGATATTCTTTATGTCATTTCTTGAAAGCAATAAAACTCCTGATTTTATTGCATCATTTGGATTTGATTTTGCTAATTGTCTTAGCTTATCTGCTTCAACATAAAATTCTTTTCCGTTTCTGTGAGCGTTTGTTGCTTCGACCGGATTTTTAAGAATTGGATTATGTTTTCCGTCAACAATTAAAATACTTTTTGCATCTTTTGGAAGATACAAAAATCCTTCTTGATTGTAGCTTCCATATTGAGAAACATCGTGTTGTTTGCCAAGTGCAATTCTTGCCTGAGCTAAGTCTTTTGTTTCTGTTTGAATGTAACCTGCTTTGTTAAGAACTGCAAGTGCTTTATCGAAAGCATCTTGTTCTGTCGCGATTGTTACTTTCTTTTTACCAACTTGGCATGTTGCTTCATCCATTATAATATTCACCTAAGCTTTGGTAGATACTACTCATATATAAATCTTTCGTTATGTTACTACTTAGAAGTGGCTATTAGGCATTATACCCTCTACAATGAAAATTACCGATATGAAGTGTAATTTACCCCCACAAAATTCCGATTTTGTCATTTTCGTGGGGGTAACTTATGTGTGATTTACCCTTTACTTTTGATTTTCCTATTGTAAAGGGTAAGATTTAAATATTGTGACTTCTTTCAGGTATGTATGGTATATATCTACAAAAAAATCATAGGAACGAAGCCATATTACTACTTGCGGGCATCTGTCAGGAAAGAAGGTAAAATAGTCATAAAAGATATTGCTTATCTCGGCAATTCTCTTGAAGAAGCCAAGAAAGCATTAGACGCACTTCCAAAATACAAGGAACAAATAAGAAAAGCATACAAAACGATAAACAATTTTCTTGAATCGAACAGGTTTGCAGAGAAAGTACATGAAATGAAATTAAGAAAAGATGAATTTGTGGGAGAAAAATTAACAGATGTTGAGGCATGCAAACTGCATTACAATTCTGTCTTCAAAAAACAGCCAGAATTAACTAAACAGGAAATAATAAAGAATTTCATTGTTGAATTCTCGTTTAACACGACTTCTATGGAAGGAAATACAATAAAACTAGATGAAGCAAGAAATTTGCTTGAAGACGGACTTACACCTAAAAATAAAACGTTGAGAGAAATTTATGATGTTCAGAATACAGAAAAAGTATTTATGAAATTGCTTAATTCTAAAGAAGAACTGACGCATGAACTAATCATTAAAATTCATGCTGGTTTGATGGAAAATATTGATGCAAGAACAGGATACAGAACAACCGATGTAAGAGTGATAAAGTCTAATTTTGATGCGACTCCCGCTCCTTATGTTAAGACAGATATGAATTTGCTGTTGAAATGGTATGACGACAACAAAAACAAGCTTCATCCTCTTGTTTTAGCAGTCATATTTCATCACAAGTTTGAAAAAATCCATCCGTTCATGGACGGAAACGGAAGGACAGGAAGAATGCTGTTGAATTATATTCTAATGAAATCAGAGTATCCTCCTTTGATAATTCATAAGAAAACAAGAGTGAAGTATCTTCAGGCACTTCGAATAGCTGATGAAAACGGAATTAATGATGTGAATAAAGAAACATACAGAGAGTTAGTTGTGTTTGATGCTGATGAACTGATACAGACTTATTGGAATATATTTTTGTAAACGTTAATTTTATCGTTTTGCCCTTTGGAAGCCTGTAACACCTTAATTCGAACCTTAGAGAAGCTATATTATGCCCAAACGATTTAACCTTCCTTAGGCTGTATTCCTTTGTCGCAGGCTGTAATCAGGCTGTTTTGAATTTTCTCGGAAAATCTTTTGAATTTCGCCCGCAACCTCGCCCCGCACCAATGTCTTTCCGAACTTTTCATATTTCCCTCGGAGTGTGTAGCTTGATACAACGAAGAACCACCTGTCTTCGTATTCTTTTCTTAGCTGTTTAACTTTCGCTCGCAGTCTTTTTGGGTGGCTCGCCCCGCTTCCTGTTTCAACCTCGACAGCGAATTTTCGCCCGCCCGCACCAAACACTATGTCTGGTTTTTTGGTGGTGTAGAGGCGAACATCCCCTGTAAACCCCTTAATATATTCCTCTATTGATTTGCAGAGAAAGAAATGAATTAAGCTTTCATTGAAACGAGGCATTAAAAGGTAGGCTGTTTCTCTGCCTCCTTTTATGCCAACTGCTTTGAAACGAATAAAATTATCATACATAAAATCATATATTTCTTCTGCATTCAGTTCTTTTTCTCTGAAAAACCCATTTTTCCAATAATTGATGTTTATATTGGAGTTATATGAAACGCCAGCATCCCAATAAGGTCTTGCTGCTTTTTCAAGCTTGAATTGTAATAATTTGTAGCAATTATCGCATAAACTATTCTCAGAATTTTGCAGTTGTTTTTGGCAGTAATTACACAATCTCATAAAAGATAATTTTGTTAATTTTGCCCATAAATCACGACGGAAAAGAAAAGATTAAAATAGTCTGAATGTCTCAGAATGAGCATAAGGCAGGCTACAAGCCGTATAAACAATGCGTGTTTTAAACAAAACCTTCTCGCTCGTCGGGGGTACTATCTCTTCTGTTCGTGTTTGAAGTAACCGCCTTATAAAGAAAGTACTCTGAGTGTGAATAGTTAGTACTACGCCCAGGGTGAAATTGTACTCAAAACATATACGAAACGTATAACGTTTCGGGCGTTTGCATAAACGCCCGGGTTGGGCGCCGAAAACCACGTTCTGATTACAAACGTTAAAAATAGATACAACTTGAGCGTGGTAAAAATGGACAAAGACTTACACGGATACCAGAATAGATTAGACAACTTATTGAGGAACATTTCTGAATCACAAATAGATGAAGAAAGCAAAACACTCCTGATAAATTACGAGCGCGATTTACTGTTATATGAAAATCTGAGCGTAGCAAGAAGAGAAAGAATGGTTGCGGCAATTTTCTGGATAACCAGATGCTTTATCAAAAAGCCGCTCAAGCAGGTGAATGTAGAGGACGTTAAAGGGGTAATCAATACCATTGAAAAAGTAAAATACTCACCCTGGACAAGGGCTCTGTACAAAATAGCGATACGGAAATTCTTTCGCTGGCTTGCATATGGTTCGGACAAACTCAGGGAATATCCGCGATTAGTTAGCTGGATAAAAGTGCACGTCAGAAAAAGAGACCAGCCAAGAGTACAGGCATCGGCAATTATTACGGAAGAAGAGATACAGAAGCTGATAGAGTCATCGAGATCTTCGCGGGACAGGGCATTTGTTGCGTTGTTGTACGAGCTGGGTGCTCGTATCAGCGAAATCGGAAATCTTGCAATTAAAGACCTCTCCCGTGACCAATACAGCTATACCGTTGATTTGTTTGGGAAGACAGGACATAGAACTCCCCGTGTCGTATTGGCAGACCCATATGTAACAGAATGGCTAAATCATCATCCCATGAGGAATGATCCGAAAGCGCCTCTTTGGGTTGTTAAAGATGCAAAAGGAAATTATGTAAAGATGAATTACTCAACACTCAGAGTGATGCTGAGAAGAATTGTCGGGCGCTCTGGAATAATAAAAAGAATATATCCGCATTTATTCAGACACACAAGGGTTACGCATCTTCTGAGAAACAAGCAAATCAACGAGGCTCAGGCGAAAGTATATTTCGGATGGACACCGGAAAGCGGAATGCTGAGCGAGTACGACCATTTAGTATCGGGGGATGTTAATGACACAATCCTTCAGATGCACGGCATACATGTTGATAAGAATGAAGCCAAACAATCAATAAAGATATGCCCGAGATGCAAAAAAATAAACTCGAATGATGCTGTGAACTGCATACATTGCAGTTCAATTCTCGACGAAAAAACTGCTTTCCGCCAGGATGATGAGCAAAAACAGATAGATAATGTAATGAACGTATTGCTGAAGGATCCAAAGGTGCAGGAAATACTTATGCAGAAACTGGATGAAATCCGCAAGCAGGAGCTGCAAAGAGAACAACAGAGTAATGTGATTACGAATAGCACACCCGCAACACAATAGGATTACAAAGTATAAAAACAGTGAAAAAAGAATTCTTATAACATTGGCAAACAAACTGGACCACATTGAACACAGAAGCACTCAGGATTTGCGCAATATATATTTCAGGCTGAAACGCGAGGGCGCTGATCCACAGCTGTTTACACATCTCATGACTATTTTGCAGTCTTCGCGCACCAGGGAAAACGACATAAAGAAGCGCGCGGAATATTTACAAAATGTTGGCATAAAAATAGAGAAATTCGATATTGGATCATTCGATGGTCTGAAAGGAGTATATGAACAACTACCAATGCTGAAGCAGGCGAAAATACTGAGGTTGTACGATCATAAAATCAAACGTGAAATGAAGCGTCTGAATATGGACTGGCAGATAAAGGAAGTCCGCCGTTACCTTGAGAAATATGACAAATGTATAGGCCAGATAATAATTGCAATGAAGGATAGGAAAGCAAAAACGGCAAGGAAATGGGTCGGGACCTTAATTAAATGCAATCAGTCCATTGAGAAAATACTTCAGAAAATAGAGTCGGTTCAGAACATGCTGTTAGCGGTGTTATATGACATGATGAAAACGGAGTAAGGTGAAAACTATGGATAAACCGGAAAAAGTATTCAAGGCAGGAGTTATACAGGCTTCTGTCTTCAGGAACGAGAGAAAAGTAAATGGAGTTGATACGTATATACCAAGCGTAAGCTTCCAGAAAAGGTATCAGGAAGAGGGACAATGGAAGACAACCGGTGTCCTGGACACCCGGGATCTGCCGAAAGCCGTATTGGTATTGAGCAAGGCTTTTGACTATTTGGTTAGCAAGGGAGACGAAGAAGAAGAACCTCAGTAGGCCTTTTCCCAGGCTAACCGATTTTGTCCCCCTTGAAATTAGGGGGCAAAAGAGGTGGATGCAAATAATGATTGTGAAACGATTATCGGGAATTCAAGAAATTGGAAATAATATATTGTTTATCGGTTTCAGTATTAATCATCACAAAAACTCTGTTTAGTCCGAAAATGATTTCAACATATAATCCGTTATTTTCTACATGTATTCTCTTATCAACGTAATCATCAATCTTTTCTTCTGCCGAATTCAACCTCGAAGTGCACCACCCCGGCGTAAGGCTTCCGCGGGGGTCTGAAAGCCAAGGCATTTCATGGGGCGGTTGTTCAGCCACCGCCTGACGGCCACGACGTTTGATGAGGGAAGCATAGCGAAGTCGGTCTTCTTTGGAAAGTGGCGTCTGACCAGTCCGGCGCGATTCTCAACCGTGCCTCGCTCCTGGCTTGTGTAGGGCGTACAGAAGAACGAGCGAGTACCGAGAACGTCATTGACCAGCTGGTGTTCTGTGTTTTCGACGCCGTTGTCATAGGTAATGGTTCTTCTGAGTCTTTTGGGGAGCCTGCACATGGATCTGTTCATCGCCTTGCGCATGGTGGCGGCTTCTCGATTCGGGAGCTT
>JAFGRQ010000003.1 GCA_016935155.1 Candidatus Woesearchaeota archaeon | reverse complement strand
TTAGTTTAATCAGCCGCCCAATGTTTTTTTTGAAATCAACAAGTAAAATCCTTTTTTCCTTTTCAAAGTAAGAAGAGTCATTCAAGCCAACTGCAAAAATAATCAAATCCGCATCATTTTCAGAAAATCTTTCCAAAACATCGAGAGTTGTGCTTCCTCCAACAGAATTATTTATTATTTCATCATTTTTTAATTTATTTCTGAGCAAATCAACCCAACTAAAAGAACTTTCCTGTCCAGCAGCAATGCTGTCTCCGAAAATGTAGATTTTCATTCTATGTAATCCTCTGGAACATAAACTTCTTTGTGTTCTTTGATTTCTAATTGAAATTCATAGTCAGTAAGCAAATTCCCGAACTGATTTCTCAAATCCAAAAGCAATTCATTGAAATGAGCATTATTTTTGGCGTGAAGCGTCATAATTACATTGTATTTTCCAACGGAACGAACACAATAAATAATGTAAGGATTAGAATGAACGTAATACTGCAGTTTTCCGCTTATTTCTTTAGTCAAATTCTCAATTTGCATTTCAACTTGATATGCTTCAAGGCCGAGTTTTGAGGTGTCAATCTCAACACCATATCCAAAAATAATTTTTTGCTTTTCGAGCTTTTTAATTCTCAGTCTTATCATGTCTTCGCTTAGAGATGTCTTTTCAGCAATTTCAATGTTCTTAGTTCTGCTATTTTTTGACAATTCTCTTAATATGATTATATCGTCTCTGTCTAATTTTATTTCTTTTTTTCCTTTGAATGAAACGATGGCTTCAGGAATTGCTTGTTTTGCTTTTTGACTTAAAATTCCTTCTCTTTCAAATTTATATTCTGTGATATATAGAGATAATCTGTGTTCTCTTAAATTAGCTCCGATAAAATCCAATATTTCTGAAACGATTGTTCCGATGTCTTCTGTATTCTTATAAAGAAATGTTGCAGCAATATCAGCATTTCCAGATAATTCTGCAATCCAATTCACAGCACGATGATTTTGAAGATAATTCAAAATCTCTTTAAACCGTTTGCTGTCCGTTCTTGTTACCTTGAGTAGAATGTTGGCAACGCCTTCGCAGAAAAAAGCTTGATTTATTTTTGCAGGATATCCTCTGATTATGCTCTCTTCCTCCATTTTCTTTATTCTGTAGCCAACCACTTCTCTTGTCAAGGAGGTGTCTTTGGCGATTGAGCTGACTGGAGAACGGCTGTTTTTATGCAGTCTTTGCAGGATTTTTTTGTCAATATTATCTACCATATTTACCTAATTATCTGTTATTTTATATAAATTATTCGTTTTTTGTGGAAAATAAGCAAGAAAGATATATAAATATTGAATAGAGATACTACTGTCAGGTGATGAATAATGTGTTTGGACGGAGAAAAAATGAAAACAGCGGACGGAATGTTCAGACTGGAAGATGTCGTAGCTTTTGCTAGAACACTATCTGGCGTAACAATCGAGGAAGGAACGAGGCATCCGTATTTGTTAAAATATGCGCTTGCCCCTGTTGGAAATTGTGCACTTGCTGGTTCAACTTATGTTCAAGCACATCTTATTCCTTGGTTCAAGAAAGTTACGGGACTCAGTAAGAAAGAAATTTTGAGAGGTCTTAATCAAGGATATCTTGAACAAAATGCAGCTTAATTTTTTAATTAAAAGATAAGTTTAGACGGAGAAAAAGAAAATGACAGGACAATACGAACAACTACAAAAACTGGCAAAAACGTACGATTTGGTTTTAATTAGAGATTTATGCAAAAAGATGTCCAAGGATGACGGCACATTTACGAGAGTCATAAACTTCCTAAGCTGGGTTCCAGAAGGAAAGGATCCTATCGAGTATGTTGTTGAGCAAGTAAAACACAGAGGAGTGAGACTGCGTCTTGGATTGGGAGAATTAACTGCGAATATTATTCAAACATATTTTATTGAAAAAGGAATTATGGATTATCCAAGAGAATTTGCTAGAATTCCTAGATTTAATGATAGAAAAAAAGCACACCAATCGAATTTTCGCGAATTAGCAGAAATAACCTTGAGAGAAGGAAATTATAAGAAAACAAAATGCATTTATGCGGCAGGAATTGTTCCCTCTCTAGATGAATTGGTTTGTGCTGATTCTGAAACAAAACCAGCTGAACTGAGTTCAGTAAATATGAAGAATGTTTTGAAATATCGTCCAATGCTTAAGGTATATGTAGATTTGAATCGAACTTAGTTTAATGTACCAATATCTCAATCACATCTAAATTGTGCAGAGGAACATCTTTTGCAATTGGCATTTTTGTTTTGACATTGATTGCTTTTGCAAAGTGATTTCCAATGTCAGTATGCAGTTTGAATGCAAAGTCAAGTGCAGTCGTTCCAGGAGGCATCAAGAAACAATCAGGCAATACTCTTCCTTCTTTGTCTGTTAATTTTCCAACTCCGCCAGGGAATATTGCAACATAATGCAAGAAGTCAAATACCGCAGCATTAAGAACTTGTTGAACTCCAGTTGTTCCAAATCTTTTTAACACATTCTCACGAATAAATTCAAGAGCTTTTCTTTGTACATCTGTAATTCCAATTCCTTCCTTTATTGTAAAATCAGATTCTCCAGGAATGTAATCAATCAATCCGTGCTTTGAAGCTTGTCTTAATGCAAATTCAGATTCAGAAGAACAAGGAACAATTACATATTCTGGAAAAGCTTCTTTCAATCTCTTGATGTTGTCTTCTGTTCCAGGAACATCAATTTTATTTGCAGCAATCAAAACAGGCTTTGTTTTCATTCTCAATTGCTTTGAAACAGCAAGCAAGTCTGCTTCAGTCCAGTCTGTTGCTTTTTTATCCATCAATTTCATTTTTTCTAATAAAACTTTAACCATGTCTTCATCAACACCAAAAGCACTCATTTGTTTTGCGATTGATTTGTAAAGTTCTCCTTTTTCTTGAACAAGAACTCTTGCTGTTCTTTCCCAACCTCTTTGCAAAACTCCAAAATACCAGTAATCAAGTTCTTCTTCAAGAAATTTTATATTATTCACAGGGTCATGTTTCAAAGGACCGACAAATTCTCCTTTTTCATTTGTAGAACCGGAAGCATCAACTACGTGAATGCAAACATTTGCCTGCCTAATATCTTCCAAGAATTGATTTCCCATTCCAAGCCCTTCATGTGCTCCAGGAACTAAACCTGCAATGTCCATCATGTCAACTGGAACAAATCTTTTGTGATTTATACAATATCCAAATCTCGGATTGCACTGCTTCCCAAAGAATTTATCCACACAATCTACCTTAACAAAACCAACAGCATGATTAGCTTTAATTGTTGTGAAAGGGTAATTGGCAGTTTCAGCCCCAGCCAATGTAGATGCGTTAAAGAAAGTAGATTTTCCTGAACTAGGCGCTCCAACAAGACCGATTATCATGAAAATAAATGCTAATATCAATTATAAAAAGCTATCGAGGTTAGCACCGCTCAGCATTAACTGGAAATAAACCACAAATCGTTGGTGTCCCGCAGGGAGCTTCCCCTCCAACTCTTATTTTGAAGTTAGAATCCATGCCTCGCCCCAGGTGCTAACCATCATTTCACAGAAACCTTTATAATCTCTTTTAAGTAAATTAGGATTATGGTTGAATTTATAGACATTCCGAGGCTGGACATAAAAATCAAGGATGTTTACAGCCTGAATGACTTGGTTAAGATGTGTGAGGAATGGTTCGTTGACAACGGATTCGTATCCCTTGAAAATGAAGAAGCAGAGCTCAGCGATTACGAAACTCTGTACACTCATAAAATAGGGGCGGGAGGAGCATTTCTTGACTGCTGGATTTGGTGGAGACTTCTGAAATATCCGCCAAAGGCTTCAAAAAAACTCACTCATGTAAGATACAGAATAAATATGGATTTGCATTATTTGGGAGATGCGAATGAACTTGAAGTTATGCATAAAGGAAAGAAGGTTAAACTGAATAAAGGAGAAATAAAAATTGAGATATATCCTTATGTTGAAATAGATCCGGAAAGCAAGTGGGAAAAAAGCGGAGTAATGAAGTTAGTAAAAGACATTTTTAGAAAACAGATATACAGGAAAGAAATTGAGGCTCATTATGCTTATTTGTACGATTTGGCTTACAAGTTTCACACCCTTCTGAAACAGTACTTCAAGCTTGAAACATACATGCCTGAAGAAACTACAATGATTCCTCCAAAAGGCCTTCTTTAAGGGTAAATTATATAAATGGCCTAGAAGCAGTATTTTCTTGTAGTTGTGATTAAATCACAAGTCATAATCACGCCTCCGTGGCTTAGTAGCTATAGCGGCGGTTTTGTAAGGAGAAATCCTCAAAATAACCGCAGGTCGTGGGTGCAACTCCCATCGGAGGCTTATTTTCTTCGGAGTCGCAGAACGACGATGGGTCCGCACGACGAAATCGGGCGTTATCCATCGGAGGCTTATTTTTTTTGCAAAATTACAAGAAGGCTGTCTCTTTCATTTGGAAACTGGAATGCAAGGATATCGCAGTTGTTTTCTTTTTCAATTCTTTGTATGATTGGCAACAACAAATAACTTCCATAGATTTTCAAGTTGTCTTTTCTTTCTGTAAGAATTATTGAGCCGTTTTTCTTAAGCACCTTGAATGACTGCTCAATCAAAGCGTCAGGAAAAATATTCAGGTCAATATCCATGCCAAGAATGCAGTCAACGGAATCCGCCTTTTCTTTTTCAAGATATTCTATTGCATGCATACAGTAAAATTCAGCGTGTTTGTTCTGATTTTTGCAGAATTCAATTGCTTTCTGGTTAAGATCAATTCCAATCTTTTCAGAAAAATCATAATCGAGCATCGAAATTTCGGGAGCAGTTCCGCATCCGACAGAAATGAGCTTTTCTCCCTTGAGGCAAATTTTATTTTTGAGAAAGTCAATAATCGGCTCCATTTCCTGCATTCTGTATTCAAAATAGTCCTTGTTTGCTGTTGCGGTTAAGTCCATGTCTCAAGCAGGACATGTCTTGTTTAAAAGGTTTTCTTAACAAAAACAATATAAAGGAACGGAGAATTAATTTCTGCATGAATTTACTCTTTTTAGGCGCTCCCGGAGCAGGAAAAGGAACAATTTCAGCAATCGTTGCCAAAAAATTGGGAATTCCTCACATTTCAACAGGAGAAATCCTAAGAAACGAAATAAAAGAAAAAACCCCGCTTGGATTGAAAATAGAAGAGCAGATTGCTGAAGGCAAATTCGCCTCCGATAGTGACATGATTGAGATTGTCAGGAAGAGAATTTCCCAGAGTGACGCAAAACAAGGATTCATTCTCGATGGATTTCCAAGAACAGCAGTTCAGGCTGAAGAACTGCAGAATATTGCAAAAATTGATGTCGTTGTTAATTTAATTGCAGACGATGAAACATTGATTAAAAGATTATTGGGAAGAAGAAGCTGCCCCAAGTGCAAGAAAGAATACAACATGGCAACTTCGTTGATTACAAAATCAGGAAAAGAGATTTGCGACATTTGCAATGTTCCTCTGTCAAAAAGAGCAGATGATAACGAGCAAACCATTAGAACAAGGCAGGAGATTTACAACAAAGAGACAAAGATTTTGATTGATTTTTACAAAAAGAAAGGAATTTTGAAAGAAGTTGACGGAGAAGGTTATCCTGAGATAATTGTTGATAGAGTTATAAAGGTGTTGGAATGAATGACTCAATTTTAATTCGGAATGAGAACGAACTGAATGAGAAAATAGCTAAAATAAGAAAAGATGGAGTTTCTCATCTGCACGTTGTTTCTGATTTTGATAGGACATTGACCCCTGCCTTTGTCAGAGGACAGAAAACACCAACAGGAATTGCTCAAATAAGAGAAGGAGGTTACTTAACTCCAGAATATCCTGCGCAAGCGCATGCTTTGTTTGATAAATATCATCCAATCGAAATTTCTGAAACAATTCCACAAGAAGAAAAGAACAGAATGATGGTTGAGTGGTGGAACTCTCATTTATCACTTATTGTTGCTTCTGGATTGAATAAAGAGGTCATTGACGACATTGTTAACAAAGGAAGAATACATTATCGTCAGGGCACAAAAAGTTTTTTCGAAACTCTTGCTAAACACAGAATTCCTTTGCTTATTTTTTCAGCAGGTGTTGGAGATTTGATAGAAGATAGCTTAAAATTTGAGAAATTTTATCACAGCAATATACACATAATCTCAAATTTCTTTGATTTTGATGCAAATGGTGTTGCAAAGGGGTACAAGGGTGCTGTTATTCACACATTCAATAAAAATGAAGGTCAAGTAAAAAACTCTCCTTACTATAAACAAATTCAGGGAAGAAAAAATACAATTTTGCTCGGAGATTCTCTTGGAGACACAACGATGCTTGAAGGTTTAGTGCACGAGACCATAATAAAAATAGGCTTCCTGAACGAAAATATCGAGGAACAAAGAGTTAAATTTGAAAAAGAATACGATGTTGTAATTTTAAATGACGGAAGTTTTAGTTATATTAACGGACTGATTAAGAGAATTATCTAGAACATATTTCTAATTCCCATCGTTGCGTAATTTCCTTTGCCTAAAAAGAATTTGACAACACCTTTCTTCATTTTAGGATTTAATTCATCATTCTCAAGCTTTCCAATTTTCAAATTCTTGACTTCTGCGTACAAATCTCTTGAATTTCCTTCAGAACTTAGTTCAGGATAACTTTTAATTATGAAATCTCTGTAGTCAATCCCTTCTTCTTTCATCACTTTTTCACAAATCTTCTTTATCTTTTTGTCTTTTATTTCTGTTCCAAATCCAATTATCGGCAATTTTATGTTTTTCTTTGATTTTATCTTTTCTGCGCATTTGTTCCATATTTCTGACTGATAAGCGTGAATGAAGAAGTTAATCACGTTGAATGGAACATTTCTCAATGAATTCACTGCATTATTTGTTTTTTCGTACGTTTCTTTTAATCTCCTTTCGTAGTATCCGTTGCTCCGCATCAAAATTTCAACAGCTTTTTTGAAGTCTTTTTTTATGATTGCTCTTCCTATTTCAACATTGTTCATAGAGAATCTCTGCTCGTCAAATAAATTGAGAAATTGCTTTATTTTCTTTGGAGTTTTCTTTATGTTTCTTATCGTTATTTCAAACTCATTTCCTTCATTCATTCCAAGATAAATTGGTTTGTCACATTTTCCTTTGAATTCAAGCTTTATGTTTGGTTCATAGAACTCTTTTATTCTGTCAGGACATTTTTCTATTGAGATGTATTGCGTTGTTATTGCTTTCCTGTCTTTTGTTCCTGCAAATCTTATTCTTTTTGTATCGATGTTAAGGAACTTCGCTATTTTTTCTATTGCAAAAGGAGTTGCAGAATCAATTTTTTTCATCAAGAAATAACTGTGTGC
>JAFGRQ010000013.1 GCA_016935155.1 Candidatus Woesearchaeota archaeon | reverse complement strand
GTTATGACGAGGAAAACATAATGTTCAGTTCGCCGACAAAATATGAAGGAATAAACTTAGAGGGAAGAACTGAATTTGTTCCTATCGGAGAAAAAACAACAGAAATTTTCACAATTGGAAAAATTGCTCTTCCGAATGCAAAGGAAAAACTGCAGGTTTTCAATATTCTTGCTTGTTATCAGTATAAAACGGAGGCCTCACCATTAGTTTGCATAAATCCGCAGTGGGCTTATTCAGGTTCAACTCAAGGATGCCACTTCAGCGAAGCACAGATAACTTCTTCACAGGGAGCTCCAGTTGCTGTGAGCAGAGTCGTGACATCATATTTTGAAAGCAGAAAAGAAGTTCAGTTTGATATTTTTGTTAAGGACGTTTCAGGAAAGGGTGTTGTTTTAGCACCATCGGCTTATGCAAAACCATGTTTAGGTTCAGTTTCTTTAGAAGAAGGAGACCAAGGAACAGTAATGATGGAAGCATATTTGAGCGGGGAAAAACTAAGATGTTACTCTGCAACATCAGATGAAATTTCAGAAACATTTACAATTTCAACACAGGGGGACACTTATGCAGCAAGGTGCAAGGCGTCAATAGAAACGAACAAACCGGCATATACAACCCCGCTGTCAGTTTATTTGACATATGGATATGCATCAGGAAAAACATTCCAATTAACTATAAAAAATCCATCTTTTGTGGGATAGTCTCCCAGAAAACCGGCCTCAAAAGGTTTAAATAAAAAGAAAAAATGACAAATATCATGAAAAGAGGGGTTGTAATCCTGCTTGTATTTTCTATTCTCTTGACAGCATGTACTGGTGTGCAGTATGGAAAATCAAAAGAGGAAGCAGCAACGGTTCAGGATGCTCATATCGGAGTAAAAGGAGTGACTGTGAATTTCATAAAGAATAACCCGCCGGATGTTGCGTATGAAGGAAGCAAGCTGAACCTCGTTGTCGAATTAAAGAATGAAGGAGCGTACACCTCAAGCGGAACTTTATATTTAACCGGACATGATCCAAGACTTGTGCGAATAAGTCCGAACACAAAAACTTTCAGCCAACTGGACGGAAAAACAAAATTTGCATTCGGAGGATATGAAGCGGTGTCTTTCGTTTCTCAAGATTTGGTTCTACCTTCTGGAACGGACACATACCCAGTCGATTTTCAGGCAAGTGCCTGTTACAATTACAAAACAGAAGCGAGAATTCCTGTTTGCATAGACCCCGATCCTTCTTCAATTCTGGAAAATGAAGTTTGCAAAACCACGAGCCCAACTGTATCTGGAGGGCAGGGAGCACCAATCGCAGTTACTGCTGTAAGAGAGGATGCAAGACCGGGAGAAGTAGGATTCCAGATTACGTTTACAAATCAGGGAGGAGGAATTGTCGTTGACAAGTATTCTCTAGCAAAATGTCCGACCCCTTTGACATTTGACAGTATTGATGCTGTTTATTATGATGTTAGTTTAGGAGATGTTCCTGCAAGCTACGTTGATTGCAGTCCAAAAAATAAAGTTCGAATGGCGAATGGACAGGGAACAATGTACTGCAAGTTTAGTTTAGTGGATGCAACATCTCCCGCCTACAAATCAATTTTGGCAATTAATTTGGATTATGGATATCTTAGCCAAGTCACAAAGAGAGTGAATATAAAGAGCATGGGCTGATAAAAACAATAGAAACATTTATATTGGCCCCTTCATAGGAAAATCGAGAGGCAGTATGACAAAAAAGACACAATTGCTATTTGCAGTCATTCTTTTATTAGTTGTTGTTGGATGTTCAGAGACTGAAGAGACAGCAACATTCAAGGGAAAAGCATTCGTTGGCGGAAGTGAAGGCCTCGCTTTAAGTTTCCTTCCAGGACAGCCCCCTTCAGAAGTATTTGACACGGATAATCCTTTCCAGATAGCTGTTAGACTGGAAAATAGGGGAGAATACGATATAGAAAGTGCAGGCAATGTGATTGTTTCGATAACCGGTGTGAATCCATCTAATTTTGGAGTCTCATCTTCTCAGCTTACAAAGCAATCTCCAGACCCGCTTGATGGAGTTAGAATTGACTCTTCCGGAAATAAAATAAGCGGAGATGATGTTGTTGTTGATTTCCCAGAAATGAATTACTTTTCTGAGATACAGGGTTCTGTTGACTTTACTGTAAGAGCAAATGCCTGCTATGAATACGGAACAAAGGCGCAGGCAAAGCTTTGCATAAAGGAAGATTTGAGAGGAACAACGGGAGAGGCAGGAGTTTGCAATCCAGACAGAATCGTTCCAATAGAAAATTCAGGAGCTCCTGTTCAAATTACAAATATGGAGCAGAATGTTGCGGGCTCGAACAAGATTGATTTCTTCTTCACAATCAAGAAAGTCGGAAGTGCATCAGATTCCCTGCATAAAACAGGAACTGTGTGCGGAACAGAAGTTTCAAGCAGAGATGTAGTTTACATCGATGTTGAGGACACGAGGCTTGGAACATTGACTTGCTCAGGACTAACAGGAGGAACAGCAACAGCAGGTTATGTAACTCTCTACAGCGACGCCAGAGAAGTAAGATGTACACAAGTAATTGACGAATCGAACATGATTGATGCAGAAGTTCCTCTTTCAATTGACGTTAAGTACGGCTACAAACAATATGTCGATACACAGCTTATTGTAAAACACGCAAGCTGATTGATATGAAACGCATTCAGAGAATTAAAGGCAGTGGGTTTAGTTGGGTTCTAGAAAATTGGTTTGATAAGAGTATATTTGTTATTGGTTGGGCGACAATTATTATTTTTGTTCTTCAATTAGTTTTATCGTTGGTTAGATCATTTTTCAGAAGCGGAACTCCTCTTCCTTAATTATTTGTTTCCAACCAAGCCAATACTTGCCAAGAAGGCTTCTAACTGAATAAATTCATCGCTTCCTTCAGAAATTCTAAACTCCGCTTCTCCGCATTTTTCAATCAAGAGCATTTGCTGTCTTGAATCAATTTTCAAATCCATCAATTCTTTCTGCATTTGTTTTATCACATCAAGTCCCGATAAACCATAATTAGTCATAACGTTGAGAAGTTCATTTCTTGCATCTATGAATTTTCCGGAAAGAGCAGATTCAATAACTTTCTTTATTTCCTTTGGCTTTGCAACAGACGCTAAAGAATAAACGAGTTCGTCGTCAACATCTTTCGATAAGGCAGCACAGCTCTGCAGTATGTTTTCCATTCTTCTCACATCCCCTTCGCAGATTATAATCAAGGCCTGCTTTGCAGAATCTTTAATTTTTAATTTTTCATTTGATTCTATTTTATCAAGAATTTGCATTAGCTGGTCTTTTTCCAGAGGCTTAAATCTAAAAATAGCGCACCTCGATTGTATTGGGTCAATTATTTTTGAAGAATAGTTGCAAGAAAGAATAAATCTGCAAGTTTGAGTGTAGTTCTCCATAGTTCTACGCAGAGCCTGCTGAGCTTCACTCGTCAGTGCATCGCACTCGTCCAAATAAATTATCTTGAATGGAACATCGCCAATCGCTTTTGTTCTTGCAAAATCCTTGACTTTATTTCTAATTACATCAATTCCTCTCTCATCGCTCGCATTTAGCTCTAAAAAATTGTCTCTCCAGTTTTCTCCAAACAATTCATGGGCAACAACAAGAGAAAGGGTTGTTTTTCCAACTCCGGCCGGTCCGGAAAACATTAAGTGGGGCATGTTTTTTTGTTTTATGAATGCCCGTACTTTAGAAATAGCTTCTTTTTGCCCTTTTACTTCTGAAAAAGTTTTAGGTCGGTACTTCTCAGTCCAAATTGTATGTTCTGCCATCCCCATATGTTAAGAAAATATGCATTTGATATAAAAAAGTTTGCTAAATAAGCATAAAACCTAAACAACTTCTTCTTCAGCAATAACTAAGAAATCTCCAACAGCCTGAACGGCGCTGTAAGGAATTAGAATATTTCCTTCTCCATCCTTTTCAAGCTCAAGTTTCGTCGAATAAGGAGTCGGATTCGTCAAGACAAGGTGAATTAATTCCCCCGATTTACATTCGAAAGTTAAATCCCCGACAACTCCGAATTTCTTTCCAGTTTTCGATACAACTAATTTACCTATCAATTCCCTAGAAAGTCTCTTGTCGTCTTCTGCCATCTTTTAGCCTTTGCTTATAAAAATTCAAGCTAATCTTGTATTTAAAGCTTTTGTTTTTAAATACCTCTAGAATGCCCAGAGGAAGGTTTAAATATGCTTTAGAACTCTTTTTTAATATGGATTCAAACACCAGTTTTTCTTTGATAAAAGAAGTCGGTCAAGAAATAATAACAGAAGACGAGCTTAAAGAGCTTCTAAAATCAAAAAAACAGCCAACCGCTTATGATGGATTCGAACCAAGCGGAAGAATGCATTTGGCGCAGGGATTGATGAGGGCAAAAAATATTAATAAACTAATCAAGGCAGGGGTCAGGTTCAAAATGTTGATTGCAGACTGGTTCGCTTTTCTAAATGGCAAATACGGCGGAGACATGGAAAAAATAAACATCGCCGGAGACTATTT
This sequence comes from Candidatus Woesearchaeota archaeon, assembly GCA_016935155.1. Classification (GTDB taxonomy): domain Archaea; phylum Nanobdellota; class Nanobdellia; order Woesearchaeales; family UBA10107; genus UBA10107. The sequence goes on along the minus strand of JAFGRQ010000013.1, from coordinate 36,083 downwards.
CGTTGAGATGTGGAAGGCTTGCGGATTAGATTCAAAAAATATTGAAATCATAAAAACATCTCAACTAATCAAAGACCAGAAATATTGGGAATTGGTTATGAAGATTGCAACGATGAATTCAGTGCAAAGAATAACCAGATGTTCCCAAATCATGGGAAGATCAGAATCTGAATCTCTCTCTGCTGCACAAATAATTTATCCCTGCATGCAGGTAGCAGACATATTTTATCTGAATGCAGATATTGTCCAGCTGGGAATGGACCAAAGAAAAGTAAATGTTCTTGCAAGAGAAATTGCAGAAAAACTCGGACGTAAGAAACCAATTGTTGTAAGTCATCATATGCTTGCTGGACTGTCCGAACCGCCAAAAGATTTGACGGGAGCAGAAAGAGCAATGGTTATGAAGATGTCAAAGTCAAAACCAGACACTGCAATTTTCATGGACGATACAAAAGAAGATGTTGAAAGGAAAATTGGGAAGGCATATTGTCCGACTTCAGTCATAGAAGAAAATCCAATAATGGAATATGCAAAGTATATTGTTTTTGAAAATGTTGATAAATTAAAAATAGAAAGAGCAGAAAAGTTCGGCGGAAATATTCTTATAAAATCATATGAAGAACTAGAAAATATTTACAGGTCCGGAAAACTTCATCCGATGGATTTGAAAAAAGCAATCGCGAATGAAATAAACAAGTTGCTTGAACCCATTAGAAAGCATTTTTCGTCCGGAAAAGCAAAACAACTTATGGAAAAGGTAAAATCGTTTTCAACAACGGGATAGTTTTATAAACCTTCACAGATTAATTAAGTTTTCACCATGGCAAAGAAGAACGGCGAAGTAAGCGAAAACGAAAAGGATGAAGTAATTGAAAAAATAATGTACGGCTATTCAACAGAAACTTCTCAGTTGGAAGAAGAAAATAAAATTCTGAAGCAAACACTGGAGCACATGAAACAGGAGCTAAAGAAATTCCAGAACCCCCCCTTCATGGTTTCGGAAGTAAAAGAATCGCTGGGTGATAACTACATAATCAGGCTTAATAATGGAAATGAATTCTGCGTCAGCTGTGCCGCAAACATAGAAGCATTATCCCCTGGAGATACCGTCTTGGTAGAGCAGAAAAATCTCACGATTGTAAAAAAAATAAACTCATCGTCTGTTTTCAACGTTGAAAAATTTGTGATTATTGAGAAACCAACCATTAACTGGAATGACGTTGGAGGACTCGGCAAACAGGCGCTCGAAATTCAGGAAGTAATAGAGCTGCCGTTAAAAAAACCAGAGCTGTTCAAGAAAATCGGAATACAGCCGCCCAAAGGAATCTTGCTTTATGGTCCGCCCGGAACAGGAAAAACACTGCTGGCAAAGGCAGTTGCTTCTTCAACAAACTCGACATTCATCGAAGTTGTCGGTTCCGAATTGGTTCAAAAGTTTATAGGAGAAGGAGCAAAATTAATCAAGGAAATCTTTCAGCTGGCAAAGGCAAGAGCTCCAAGCATAATATTTATTGACGAGATAGATGCACTTGCTGCAAAAAGAATAGAGCTCGGAACATCAGGAGAAAGGGAAGTCCAAAGAACATTCATGCAGTTTCTTGCTGAATTGGACGGATTCAAGCCACTGGATAATGTCAAGGTTGTTGGATGTACAAACAGAAAGGACATCCTAGATTCAGCAATATTAAGACCCGGAAGACTGGATAGGCTAATTCATGTTCCAATTCCGAATGCAGAAGGGATAAAACAAATATTCAAAATACATACATCAAGAATGAAGTTAAACAAGGTTGATGTTGATTCTCTGGTCAAGAAAATGGATGGAATGTCTGGAGCAGAGATAAAGGCGGTCTGTACAGAAGCAGGATACTTTGCAATCAGAGCAAACAGAAATACCATTTCTAAAAAAGATTTTGACAGCGCGGTAAAGAAAGTTCTTTCTTCTGAAAAGCAGGAAGGAAAGGATTTTATGGGAATGTTTGGTTAAGGATAAAATGAAATTTATTGCAGTAATTGAAATTCCGAAAGGTTGTGACAGAAGAATTCATATGTCTACTGATAAAAGTGGATTTATTGATCTTGGTCCAATTAAAGACCGAATTCCAATAAATGATGGAATTATGCCAGTTAATTATGGTTATTTTGAAAACATAAAAAATAAAGATGAAGATGAAGATGACGATGTAGATGTTCTAGTTTTTTCTTCAAAAAAATATAAAACAGGAGACAAGGTCAAAATTGAAGTATTTGGCATGATAACAAGAGAAGATGGAGACCACAAGATATTGGCAACGGACGGATCAATTGAGATTAATGCTTTTTCAGAAATAAATGGAGAAGAGAGAAAGTTGATTTTAGATTATTTCGGATTTAAGTCAAAGCCAGCATTTGTTGATGGAATCAAACAAGCAACATCCTTCTTGAATGACTGTATTGAATATTCAAAGAAAAAGTAATTGCCCGCTCAGCAGTTGTAGTATTCTCCCGACAGCACAGGACAACTACGCGTGAGATTTATAAATCAATCTTCTTAAAATTAATCATGGTGGCAAATAAACCTTCGCTGGCAAGACAGGTCTGCTCGGTTTTAGAGAAGAATCCAAGCAAAGTGTATTTTGTAAAAGACGTAGCAGACTCATTAAGACAGACATCTTTAGATAAACACATTTTAATAAGCACAATTTTATCAAGGCTGCACAAAAAATCAAAAATAATCAGAACGCCAACACAACTTTCAAACGGATATTTATATTCCCTAAACAATCTTGAGAAAATCAGAGCCATTTATTCAAAACATCTCGTTCCTAATTACATTACAAACAGAATAGAAGAGAAAAAAGAATTAATTACAAAAAATAACTTCGATCACTTAAAAACAAACGAAGAATTGAACATCAATTCATTATTTAATGATAATTTCATTGCAAAATACAGGATAAATCATTTTGAGAAAATTGAAACAAAGAAGTTTTTGGCAGTCTTAGTTGGATTTTGTATGTGTGACGGATTTGTTTCAAAAAATAAAAAAAGAGCAGGTTTTTGCTTTAGGTATGAATCAGATGCAAGAAAGTTCATGGCAGATTTCAGCAAAGTCTTTCCAAAACAGCATTTATCGCTTTCTTTAGCAAAATACAAATCAAAGCAGTCTTCTTGCAGTGTTTATGTGTGTAATCCTGATTTTTCAAATCTTCTTGTTAAATTGGGCGCACCGTTTGGAAGAAAAATAAATCAAACATATGAAATTCCAACTTGGATTTTAAACGGAAACAATAACATAAAGTCAGTATTTTTAAGCACAGTTATTGGAAATGAAGGTTCTGCTCCAAGTAAAAATAAATGGAGAATTCAGTTTGTTTATTCAAAAAGAAAAAAACACATAAAAAATCTCCTTATTTTTCTAAATCAAATAAGGGCGATGCTGTTCCATTTCGGAATTAAAACATCGCATATCCAGCTCCGCAAGCAAGAAAAGAGGAATTTTAACGGGAGGTTTTACATAAAAGGGAAAGAAGACATTCAAAAGTTTTATAAGCTGTTCTCATTTAGATATGCTTCAGAAAAGCAGGATATTTTGTCCTGCTTGGTGCAAAACGCAATGAACGAAGTGAACACCCACTTAGCCGTAAGGCGATGAAGAACGGTAGTAACTGCTGAGCGTGCACAACCTTTAAGAATTAAATTATGATAAAATCAACACACAGCCTGTGAACATAAGGCGCATATTCTCCAGCTTTAATCACATCAAGAATTCTGCAGTTTTTTTTGTATTTTTTGCACATCTCCGTTATTATTGCTTTTCTCGCCTCGATTTCATCCTTGTTTGCAAAAGTGTAAAGATGTATTTTTGTTCCTTTTTTAGAAACAGAGAGAGCTTCTTTTAGGAACGATGTCGCATCTTTCGGAAGGGGCATAATTATTCTGTCAAAAAATATTTTTTTAGCTTTTAATCTCGGAATTATTCTTTTAACATCTCCTTTAAGAGCAGATGCATTTTTTATTTTATTTAATTCAATGTTAATCATCTCGTATTTATGGCCAACAGGATTTGCTTCGACCGAGACAACTTTTTTGGCTTTTTTTGCAGCTTGAACTGTAAATGGACCGCACCCAGAGAACATGACCAGAACATTTTCATTTGGTTTAATAAGGTTTGAAATCCTTGCTCTTTCTGTTCCAGATCTTGCTGAGAAATAAACTTTTTCTGCATCTAGGAGAAATTTACATCCGTTTTCACTGTGCATGGTGTCTTTTCTTTTCTCTCCGGCAAGTATAGATAGTTTGGCGGTTCTGTATTTTCCAGAATACTTTCTGCTCTTTTTACAAACAACTTTGATGTTTTTGTGAACATTCATGAGAGATTTTGCAACGATTTTCTCCTTTCTCCTCAGTTCTCTCGGGAAATCTGCAAAAATCGCGATATCTCCAACTATTTCAAATGAACTTGGAACGTGCTTAATTTCGCTGCTAGTAAGCTTTCCCCTCAAAATCTCCTTTAATTTCAAAAGAAATCACCCAATCCTTTTTGTTTTCCCTTTGTTTCCAAGTCTTCCATCTCATCAATGTTTCTTTCGACTCTTTCCCTGCTGAATTCGTGTTCTTCAACAAGAATTTTAATTACTCTGTCTCTGTCAATTTTCTTCCATTTTAGCTCGTAATCTTTTGTCACGGGCATGTTTTTTATCGTATCAAAAACATCTTTCCATGAAAAATCAAAATTTTCCTCCCATTTTGCTTCCTTAAACAATGAATCAAAGTCATTTCCGTATTTTTCAACAAGTTTTAGTCCTTTTTGAGGTCCAATTCCTTTTATTCCGCCAATATTGAAATCCGTTCCAACCAAAATTCCCAATACAATCAATTGGTCTTGTGTCAATTTGTTTGCGGAAAGAGTTTCCTTCAAATCAACAAGAATCGGTTTTATTTTTTCATAGCTTAGTTTGTTCTTGCTTTTCTTTCGCTCGCTCAAGGTTAGATTTTGAATTAATCTGGGAACACCAAACATTAAGCAATCATAGTCTTGGCTTACTTCAGCATAAAATTCTCCTTGTTTAACCATGAATGCGGCCTGCGCCTCTCCTTCGCTCGGTGCCTGGATTATTGGAAATCCAAGTGCATCAAGAAGTTCCTTGCTTTCTTCAATCATCTCTTTTGTGAGCAGAGACGTTCTTGCAGCGTATTTTCTCATCGCAGCAACATCTTCCCTTTCTTTCGCAATTTCATATTCTGCTTGAGCTTGTTTTTTTAATTCAACTCTTCTTTCAACTTCTTTTTTTTTCAGCTCCGGTTTTTTTCCATCAAAAACAAAAGCAAGAAGTACGCCAATTTTTTTGAGTTTAATCATTCTGCTGAATAAACCAACCAGATGTGATGTGGGTCTTCCTTTCGAATCAGTAAGAAGAGAGCCATCCTGCTGCCTAATGGAGCTCAAAAACTGATAAATAACATTCATGGAGTCAACAACAAGTTTCTTTCCTTCAAGCTCAGAAAATTCAAGTTCCTTTCCTTTTACTACATCTTTAAGATTGGTTCCCATTATAAGAAAAGAAAAAAGAGGGTTTATATAAATTTCGGGTTTCAAATTCAGTTCGTCCGAAATTTATATCCTGAAAATTCATGCGAATTTTCGTTATATTTCTTACTCAACCCTCAAGTATATTGTTTTCACAAGGTTATCAATCTTGTCTTCAAATGAGCCGTCTCTCTTGTATATTTGTACTTCAAACGTATACTGGCCAGAAACAGTAGGCACCCCCGATTTTACCTCTTTTCCAATTGTAAAGATTACTGGGAAATATAAGCTGCCTCCTTTTTCCAGGACAGTTTCGCTTCCAACAGATTCAGCAAGCCAGTTTGTGACAATATTCTTATCAACTTCAATTGGGTTGCTCGTTGTATCCGTTGCCTTTATGAACGTCACTTTGTAGAAATAAGTTCCCTCTCGTTGATTTATTGAATTGAGATTAAATCCAAAAACAACAGTTTCACCAGGATTTCCTTTTTTGAAATTCATTGGAACATTCAGTTCCTGAGTTTTGTCATTCTTCGCTTCAGTTTCTGTCTTTGTATCTTGAAGAATTTTCTCATAGTCTGTTCCCGAATATTGAACTCTTGCTTCAACAGGAGCTCTGCCGTTTGTTGATTCCTCTGTCTGTGTCGGATAAATTGTTTTAGCGCTGGAACATGCAACAAGCACTACCAAAGCCGCAATAAGCAATATCATTCCTTTTTTCATGGTAACCCCCAGTTTCCTATATCTGTTTGATTGTTATGTTTTTAAACTCTTTGTTGAGCAGTTCCTGGGCCTTTTTCGTCAGGCCGCCCGTTGTGATGAGTAAAATCGGCATCTTTTTCATCTGGGAATGCACAAATAAAAGGCTCAAATCGGAATCTGTAATCTTTTTCTTGTTCTTTGCCCTCAAAGCATAGTTCATAATTCCCACCGATGAAGGAATTTTTACAACGCCTTCGAAGTCGCTTTCCTTCCTTATCTGCTTCATCTCGGTTGCCTCAATATTGTTTTGTTTGAAATAATCGAGAACGGTTTTCATAAAAGAGTCAGATTCATCTATCTGCAAAGGAGACGGAATTATTCTAGTTTGAATTTCATCTTTCACAGAACTTTTTCTTGATTTTGCGGGTTTTTCTTTTACATCTTTAGGACGTTCAACAGATTTTTCCTCTTTAGTTTCAGCCATTGTTTCGGTGATTATTTCTTGTTTGATTTTTTGCTCAATAGGAAGAAGAGCCTTCCTTTTTTCTTCCAGTTTTTTCAGTTCGCTTTCAATCTGTCCGAGTTCGTCATCAACAGCCTTGGGTTTTTCTTTCTGTTCACATTTTTCGAGTGCACTCATTTTTTCTTTCACAATCGGTTCTGCTTCTGAATCTGGAATTAAGTACCATTTCCAAAAAATTTCTTGCAAAGAGCCGGATGTGACCCGCAATGGATGAGCAAAATCTTTTATATCTCTAAGAGCAACTCTGATTACCGGATCTATCTCAGAGTCTCTCAAAATTTTAGACTGCTTAAGCATGTCAAATGCTTTTTGCTGCTTGTCGTTTAATTTATCTCTAAGCGCCTGGAGTTTTCCCTCCTGTCCGCTAACAAAATAAACGGGACTTCCTCCAATTTTTGTGTGAGATATTTTAATTGTTCCATTATCAACTAATTCAGAAAGAAGAGCACTGGCAAACATAATGTTTATCCCGAGTTCTTTTGTGATTTGAACCGGAAGAAGTGGTCCTCTGCCCCTGACTATCTCGACAGCCTTTTCTTTTATACTGAGAACTGTGTTTGTTGTCTGTCTCGACTTTTCGTCAAACATCATGGCCTCTTCCAAGCAATTTCATAATATGTGACGTCTTCTTCATCATCAACTATGCCGATGAGCAGCCTTTTCTTTGTTGAATGTGCAACCCTGTTTTTTGATGCAAATTCATGCCACGTAAGATGTTCAGATTCGTGAACGGGAAAAACAATCCATTTTGCATGGTCATCTCCCGGGTTGATTCCTTTATCATAAACTCTGAAATCGGCCCCAAACTTAAGAGCCGTCTTTACAATGTATCCTCTGTCCCTCAAGTCTCTGAAAACGACGTATTTTGTAATAAAGTGTTTTATTTTTTTATTCGCTCTCGTCGCAAAAGAATCTTCACTTAGCGATTTTTTCCCCAAAAACACATCAAGTTTTCCTTTTTCAATCAAGAAAAGGGCCTCAAACAGAGATAAAACTACGCGGGATTTTTTAATCGCTCCAAATCTTCCTTTGTTGAACAGTTCTCTTGCTTCATTCGAAGACTCTGTAACAACACTTCCTTCGCCAAGCTTTGCCTTAATCATTCCAATCATAATTGAACCTTGTTTCGGCACTTATTTAAACGTATTTATTGTTATTTTTCTTTCAATATAGTAAATAAATATTATTAAATAGCTATGTTTTTGTTGTTGCTCTTATGGAAATAATTATTTTGGGAACTTCATCAATGGTTCCGACAAAAGAAAGGAACCCTTCGAGCATTTTTCTTAGCTACAAGGGGGAAGGGATATTGTTTGACTGCGCAGAAGGAACACAGAGGCAGATGGCAATTGCCGGGCTCAAAAGAAACAAGGCAAGAAAGATATTAATTTCACATTGGCATGGCGACCATGTTGCCGGGCTCATCGGTTTGCTGCAGACAGTCGGTCATGAAGACAAAAATGCAAAAGTGGAAATATACGGTCCGGCAGGTTCAAAGGAATATTTGAAATATGTAACAAAGATGTGTTATTTTGATGCCAAAATTGAAATAAATGTTCATGAACTGAAGCCAGAGGGCGTCGAAACTTTCTTTGAAACAGAAGATTACGAATTGCAGTGTGTTTCACTGGATCATACTATTCCTTGTTTGGGATTTGCTTTTATTGAGAAAGACAGGAGAAATGTTGATATTGGGTTTTTAAAAAAAAACAAGATAAAAGATGGTCCGCATTTGGAAAGGTTAAGGCAGGGAAAGGACGTTTTGTTTGAAGGGAAGAAAATAAAGTTCAAGGAAGCAACTTATCTGGTTAAAGGAAAGAAGATAGCCTATGTTACAGATACCTCTTACACAAAAAATGCAATTGCCCTGGCAAAAAATGCTGATTTGCTGTTCTCTGAATCAACATATGAAAGCAAACACCAGGACAAAGCCGAAGATTACAAGCACATGTCTGCAAAAGATGCGGCACAGCTAGCTTCTCAGGCAGGCGTCAAGCAGTTGATACTGTCTCACTTCTCTCAGAGATACAAAGACATAACGGAATTAGTCGATGAAGCCCGGACAATCTTTCCAAATACAAAGGCAGCTTATGACTTAATGAAGATTGAATTGTGATTTTTAAATTTTTGCAGTTTTTTTGCAGTTTTTTTATTTTGCCTCGTAAAAAATACACGGCAAATTATTTTCAATATGCCTTTCATCATTGTTAAATGATGATTATAATTTTTTTAAACCTCTCAAAATTTCTCTAATTTTTTTCAAACAGATTTTTCACTTTTATAATGACAACAACATTTTATATAAACTGCTTATTTCAAAACACCCATGATATTCCACAAACAGGACGATTCTAGAAAAATTTTGGATGAAAAAATAATGGAAATAGTTCTGAAAAAGAACGTAACTTACCTTCAGGCCAAAAAAATGATTGAATCTGGGCAAAGTTCTTTAGGGGATTTCAAGATTAGATGAATTTTCTTTGCCTTGTGGGGCTTCTCTTCGTTTTTACTAGGCAGCACAAGACAACTCCGACAAATCCTTTTAAACTAAATCATCTTTCTAATCAGTTATGAACACAAAAGCGAAAGGAACAAATGCCGAAAGAGAACTGGTTCATATGTTCTGGAAGGCAAATTTCGCCTGTTTCAGGGCAGCAGGTTCCGGAAGCACAAAATACCCCTGTCCTGACTTGATTGTTGGTAATAACATAAGAAAATTGGCTATAGAAGTCAAAATTTCAGGAAAAGAGTACCAACATCTGACAAAAAAAGAAATCGATGAACTTAAACAGTTCTCAACAATGTTCGGAGCAGAACCTTGGATTGCAGTAAAGTTCGATGAGTGGTTCTTTCTCAATCCAGAAGACATCAATGAAACAGAATTGAATTACTCAATCACGGGAGAGATTGCCCAAAGAAAAGGACTTTCATTTAATGATTTAATAAACTTTTAGAAGCTTTCTCAAAAAGATTGAAAATACCAATGAAAACAAGATGTAAGTTCCCAACCAACCCCAATAAGGCCAGAACGGAAGAACAACATTCTTTTTGTAATTAATGTCGATTGATTTAACAACACCATCATTGATGTTCTTTGTTTTTTCAGCATATTTTTGTCCATTCGCAATAACAACATCTTTTGTGTAGCTTTTATCTCCTACTTTCCATTCTAGTAAATATTCTCCTGGTTTTCCAGATAATCTCCAGTCAACTTTTGATTGAATTTCTTTCATAGCATCATCAACAATCGTCATTCCTTTTGGAACAAGCAGTTCAGCATTTCCAACATAATCATCGAAATTAACCGTTACGATAAATTGAACATCTTCCGTGAGTGGAGCATAAGTTAATGTGGTGTTCAACCAAACAAACAATATCAAGAGCGGAATCATCGTGATGATTGTCGGTTTCATCGAATGAGACATCAATTTCATGTTCTTGCTCATCATTTCTTTGTTCAACTGCATCATTTTCTGAGGATTGCCGGAATGCTTCTTGATTTCCGCCTGCATTTTTTTAAGTTCTTCTCGCAAACTTTTCATCATCATTTGATTTGTTGCAAACTTGTAAATTACAACAGTAAGCAGAGAAACGGCAAAAGAAACTATAACAACAAACCAAAAAATACCAACAGAATCAATCAAGGGCAGTAATTTATTCAGCAACGAATCTCCAAAACCCATTTTTATTCTCCACCCATGAATTTTCTCATTGCAGGATTCATATCCATCATGTGCTGTCTTGCAATGTCTTCATACATTTTGTAAATTATACCGACTGTCAACAACAGTCCAGTTCCATTTGTTAGGGCTCCGGCTAAGTCAGCAAGAGCAGCTAAAAATCCAACGGCTAAAGCACCCATGACTGTGAGCGGCGTAATATATCTCTTTAGTATTGCTTCGAGAATTCTTTCATCTTTTCTGAAACCAGGAATTTGGAGTCCTGAATTTATTATTTGTTTTGCCTGGCTTCTTGCGTCTGTTCCGCTTGTTTGAACCCACAATAATGCAAATATGACTACACCAATCATCATCAATAAGACATAAACCAATGCAGAAAGATACGGCTTCCAACCTATCAAGAACGAACCCTGTCTTATGATGGAGCCGACAATATTCTGTCCGCTAATCATTGAAATCAAGCCGGTAGCGGGAGTATTTCCAACAAACGTTCCAAGAATAGGGAATCCGATGTTTTGAAGCAGTCTTGCAAATAACTGGATGTTTGCAAACAACGCCGCAACTAAAATAACAGGAATATTCGAAGTGTACATGAAATTCAGAGGCCACCTTATTCCATATCCCCTTACTCTTCCGAAACTTAAAGGAAGTTCAACTTTCATTGCCTGCGTATAAACAGCAACGCAGAAGACAACAATTGTTGCAACTATTGCTGAAAACATGAGCATGGCGGTTGTAGGATCTCCTGCAGTTAAACTTTGGAATAATGCAGGAAGAGCTCCCGTAGAAATTTCGGGATTGTTGGGAGATGGAAGCCAAGAAAGAGCTCTGACAAATACGCTTTTTGAAACTCCTGCAGCGATAAACAAAGAAATTCCAGAACCAAATCCCCATTTCATAACAACATCATCCATCATCATAATTACTATTCCTCCAAGGAAAATCTGGGCAATTAGAACAATCTGCAGAATTAAATAAGCTGAAGTACCAGCCAATTCCGGAGCCGGAGCGAGTCCGCCGAAAAAGACGTAAATCGCAGCTTCAAATAAAATAAAGAAGATGGACAGAAGTTTCTGTGTTCCATGAAACTTTGCTTTTCCTTCAGGGCTTTGCAAATTAAATTTAACAATTCCCGAACCATTCAAGAGCTGAAGCACAATAGACGCAGTAACTAATGGACCGATTCCAAGAGATATCAAAGAACCAAACTCAGAACCGAATAAAATCGAAAGCAGTTCGAATGTCTGCAAAGTATTTTGTCCGAGACCATAAAGAGGAATCAGCTGAAGCGCGAAAAATATTACAAGAATGAGCAAAGTCCATATTAGCTTCTTATTGAAAGTAAGCTTTTCCTGAGGCTTCACAACCTCTGGCAGATTGTCCAGTATTTTGTCGTATAAAGACATATTCCCCTTTACTGAGGCAGAACTACGTTTCCGCCCTTTGATTTTACTTTTTCAACAGCTTTTTCAGTCGCAGCCAAAACGGCGATGTTCATAGGATATTTTGCTGCTCCCTTACTTAAAAGTTTTGTATATCCAAGAGCAGAAAGGTCGATATCGAAGGAATTGCCTTTTTTCTCAAACTTCTTGTTGTCTATCATTAAAGAAAGGTCTCCAACATTTATTGCATTAGATTCGGCTTGGTTTTTTGATTTAAATCCTGATTTTGAAGTTCTTCCTTCGAGCCAGTACATTGGTTTTTTCTGGTCTGCTCTTTTTCCAGAGCCTGCTCTGCCTTTTCCTCCTCTATGTCCTGCCTTTCTGTGTTTTTTCTTTTCTCCCCATCCATGGGTGTGACTTCCTCTTTGCCTGCTGTTCTTCTTTCTTTTTCTGAATGTCATTGCAGCATCCTCTTGATTAAATCATTTATTGCAGCGCCCCTGTACCCCAAAGCTCCTCCGCAAACAAAATCTTTCTTGATTCCTTTTCTTCCATAGCCTTTTCTTGGGCTGTTCAAATTGTAATATTTGTAATCTCCTTTCTTCTTTTTCAGAAGGGCCAGAGTTTCATCGTCAATTTCTCCATATGTTACATATTTCTTTATTTTTGAAACCATCCCAAGCACGTTAGGTGTGTTTGGAACAACGACACAAACATTTCTCCTATGCATGTTAAGAAGCTTCAATGTTTTTTTAACGTCTTCATTCAAATCGTGAAATCCTCTCACAGCAACCACCGCTATTTTTTCTGCCTTCATTTTACTTTACCTTGCTCCCATCAACAATCCCGAGGGATTCTGAAAATTTCTCCTGGACTTTCGTTGTACTTAATTTTTTGAGTGCCTGTTCACATGCCTTAACAAGATTTATTTTGTTCCTCGCCTGGCCGTATCTTTTTGCCCAGACATCCTTTATTCCTGCAAGCGAAAGTATTTTCTGGCATTCTTTTTCAATTTTCAAGCCAGTGCCTTTTGGTGCCGGTCTGAGGACAATTCTTACTGAACCGCACGCCCCTTCAACTTGATAAGGGATGCTGTGCGGCGTCTTGCATCCGCATTGCCATGAACCGCAGCCTCTTCTGATTCTCATAAGATTTAATTTTGCATTTCTCAGCGCCTTTTCTCTTGCCGGGACAGTTTCCTTTGTTTTTCCGTATCCCAATCCAACAAATCCATTTCTATTTCCGACGATAGCAAAAGTAGCAAATTTTGGTTTGTTGCCTTCATTTGTTTTTTTCTGTGTTTGCTTGAATGCTTTTCTTTTTCCGCCTCCAAACTTTCCTTTTGACTGTCCAATATTAATCAAGTCAGATTCAGCATTGTCAAGCAGTGCGTCAACAATTTTGGATTCTTTTATTTTGAGTCCTCTGTCAAAGATGATATTCAAATCAGTTATTTCTCCGCTTTTTACTTTTCTTCCCAAATCTGACACAGGCTTCCACATATCAACATCTTCTCTTGTTTTTTCAATTTTCGCCTCGTCAATCGGTACGATTACTTCTTCAGCGGGCTCAACAGCATTTTGGATTTTTATTTCTTCTTCGCTCATTTTGCACCTTTGATTTTTGATAGCACTTCTTCGAAGTCCTTTTCAGCATCAACTTTTCTGTGTTCTGATATGTGCTTTCCTCTTAGTCTTTCAGCATTTGGAACAACAGATTCATCGAGAGGAATTTTGAGTCCTGCATCGAAAGCACCCTTTAAGGCGGCATAAATCTTCGAGCCTTTTATTTGCTGATAAAGACCTAAGTCTGCTATTGCCTCGTTTATCTTTGCGCCTTTGGCCTTGACTCCTGCAAGGAATCCGACGAGATATGCACACGGAATATTGCTTCCCGAGCCCTTCCATCCGAGTTTTTTAATGTCTTTTGAATTAGCGCTTGCAACCACTCTGTCTCCCTGCGGCTCGTACGTAATTATTTGAACAACAACATTTTTCAAAGATCTTCTGATAACCAGCCTTGGAAGACCGGATGTCAAATATGCAATCCTCTTCTTGTAATTAGTTTTACCTTCTCTCTTTCTTCTAAAAGGTATTACCTGTCTTTTATTTTTCATTTTGTTATTTCTTCTCCCCGGTTTTATCTTTTGACTTCAATATGTCTTTTTCTTCTAAAAACAACAGGACGTGTCTTTTGCTTCTGAAAAAGCCGCCTTTAATTTTGTTGTACAGGTCACGGTATGTTTCTTGATTTACGTGGCTGCTTTTTTTGAGTTTCTTGATGAGCGACCTCTGGAGTCTGACCTTGTTAATCCACAGTCTTTTTTGAGTTTCCCCTCTCGCCGTGGCCAAACCCTTTCTTGAACCCTGCCCTCTTAATCTTCCTTTTGCCTTCTGAGATTTTCTTTTCCTTGCTATGCTTCTTGAAACTCCAAATTTCTGAAGCTGGATAATTGCACCGGTACCTATCAGCCTTCTAACGTCAGAGTTTGTAATGGCTTCTCCAATTTCTTCCATTCTGCTGTCATCAAAAACAATTTTCTTTGGCGAACAGTTCAGTATTTGCGATGCTAGTCTTCTTTGGAGTTTCATTTTTCAGCCTTCGTCAGTATTTTGTCTTTTTCTTTCTTTTCTTCTTCTGCTTTCTGCTCTGGAGTCAATTCTTCTTTAATTTCTTTCTTCTCTCCTTTTTTCTCTGCTTTTTTGCTTTTCTCTTTTTTTTCAAGAAGTTTGTTTTCTCTGGCCTTTTTCCTGATTTCTAAGGCCTCTTTTATTTTTTGAGAATGATTTTCCTTGAGATTCAAAATATGAATTCCCGCTTTCTTCAGTGCTTCTATCAATATGACTCTTTTTCTGTTTCCAACACCATTTGCAATTATTGCCCCTTGCGTTCCTTTATCCATCATAGCGATATCAACGAGTGAGCTTACCTTTACAGGCATCAGTCCAGTCATATGAAGTCCTCTCACTAGTCTGTTAGTTCTGAAGCCAGGCATAGGCATTCTTCTGTGGCCGGCTTTTTTGTTCTTCATTTTGTTGTGAAGTCCGCGCGGTTTCCTCCACTCAGCAGTTATCCTCATTCTTTTTCCGTAGCCGTCTCTTTTGAATCCGGGTCTTTTTCTGTCCAAGGCCTTCTTAATTTTTATCAATTCTTTTATATCTGTCATTTTAAAGCGCCCTTCCGTTTTTTTCTATCAAATATATCCCGTCCTGAAAAATCCTTCTGTCTCTGTTCGTAATTCTGCAAAGCTGCTCTATTTTTGATACTGACATTCCAACAGTTTCGATGTCAGGCCCGGTTAATGAAATTTTATCTCCTTGAATCTTGACTTGAACGTCTTTTGGCAGTGTGGTCTTTCTCGCAACTTTTTCTCCCAGGAAGTTTTTAACAACAAGAGTATTTCCTTCCATAGCTACCTGCATCGGAAAGTGACTTGAACAAATCTTCAGTTTACACTCATTATTCTTATTTACTCCATCAATCATGTTTTTAATATGGGCCTTCACCGTAACAAGCATCCTTTTTTCTTTTTTTGACGCATTCTTAGCAATTATTACTGCATTGTTTCCATCAACTTTGACAAATATTCTTGGATTGTTCCATTTTCTTGAAACTTCTCCGTGCGGCCCCTTTGCATTTATTGTATTGCCGTTTATAATAATTGAAACACCTTCGGGAATTACGACCGTATTTTTCAATTCGTCAAGTTTCATTTTAGTAGCAGTAAGCAATAAGCTTTCCTCCCAATTTTTTTTCTTTTGCCTGCATATGGGTCATCATTCCTTTGTTGGTTGAAACAATCAAAATTCCAAAATCCTTGGCCGGAAGGAATCTTTTTTCGAACTTTTCGTATTCACCAAGTGCGACAGAGAACCTAGGTTTTATCGCTCCGCACTTGTTTATCTTGCCAAGCAGATTTATTTTCAAAGAGTTTCCTTTGCTGTCCTTATTCTCTCCATAATCTCCAATATAATAATTGTTTTTCATAACGTCAAGTGTTTTTTTGATGATACCCGAAACAGGAAATATGATTACTTCTTTCTTGCTGATTTTTTCTCCATTGTATATGTTCGACATCGCTGCCGACAGTGTGTCATTCATAACCATTTTTATCCTCAATTGAATTTCTTGAATCCAAGTCTCTGTGCGTTTTCTCTAAAGCAGTGTCTGCACAAACTCAGGCCGTATTTTCCGACATGGCCGCCCGTTCTCAGGCAAATACAGCATTTATGCGTCGATGTGCCGCATTTTCTGGCTTTAGGAACATTGTATTTATTGTATTTGGCTATCTTGCCATTCTTGTTTTTTATAACTTTCAATATTTTTTTGTAATCACTTACGGTCATTCTTCTTCACCTACTTTCACGCCAAAAGCGTTTTTCATGAACACAATTGCATCGGTTCTCGTTATCTTGTGCCTATTTGGGATTTTCTTCTGCTGAACTTTTCTTTTTTTGATTCTGAATCCGGGCCTTTCGAGAGTGACACAGACCTCCAGTCCGATAATTCCTATTTCCGGGTCATATTTTACGGATGGAATATCTATATATTCATGAATTCCAAAAGCGACATTCCCATTGTCATCAAATTGGCTTTCTTTAAGCACAAAGTTCTTTGCAACCAGCAATTTTTTCAGTACTTCTTCTGCCGCTTTTTTTCTCAGCGTTACTTTGCATCCAATCGGAAGACCGGGCCTCAATCCCCATCCAGGAATTCTTTTTTGAGTTATCGTTTTGACAGGATTGACATTGCTTATGGTTTTCAAGAGCTTAACTCCTTTGTCCAACAGAGCAGCATTTTTTCCTGCACCTATGTTGAGCGTGAGTTTCTCCATCCTGATTTGTCTTGCTTCTGATTCCATTTTCAATTTTTACACCGTCAAAGACGGTTTCCCTTTTCCAACAACGAAGCAGTGCTTCTTGTCTGTTTCGAAAACGTCATTGTGCGATTTAATTCTTATCACGTCTTTCTTTATTTCCTCGATTACTCCGATTACTCCGATTTTTTTTCCTCCGGTAAGCATTATTGCGGCTCCCTTCTCAAATGGAAGATGCTGAACAATCTTCTGTTCGGGGACAGTTATGATTATACTGTCTGATGTTTTGTAATTTCCTTTTTCTATCAAAATAATTCTTCCATCGCTTAATCTTAATTGGGATTTTCCTTCGTAGAATCCCTTCCCTTTTATTTTGCAAATTTTTTCTTTCGCTTCTTTTTGGTCTATTGCAACAGGAACAAGTTTTCCATATTTGTTGAAAGACATCCTGAAATTCTCTTTTGTTTCTTCTATTGAAATAATGTCCATTAGTCCGACATTGAATTTGTGGTCTTTTCTTTGTTTGCCGTCAATAAGTATTTTTTTGTGGTTCAAGATATTCCTGACTTCTCTTTTGGTATTTGCAAGTTTCAGCAGTTCTCTCATCAATATAACTAAAGGCAGGCCTTCATTCATTGAATGGGCTCCCGGATTTACTTTCGGCGCCCATACTATGCCTTTCTTGTCTGCAGTGGTCCATGTTTTTGGCATGGCAATTCTTTTTAAGTGGTTTTTTACCATTTTATTTCTGCTTCCTCTCGAGTATTGCTTTTCTTTTCTTGTCCTCGAGATTTAGTTCTTGGATTATTACATTTGAAGGGTGGACCGGATATAGCGATTTTGTCCCGTCCGTTTTTGTTCTTGCTGTTCCTTCAACATATATTCTGCCGTATTTAGTTTCAATGAGATCTATTTTTCCCGAATGATTTTTGTAGTTTCCAACTACAATTTTTACTTTATCTCCTTTTCTAAGCTGCATGCTTCTCGTTTTGTGTTTTTGAGTAAGTTCCTTCGAAAGTCTTGCCGAAATGAATTTTCTTTTAGTGTGAAGCGGAGCATTTGCCAGATATTTTCTCTGCTTTCTTGTCTGCCTGCTTCTCTTCCAGCTGTTTGTAAATTCAGATTTCATTTTAGATTATTATCCTCGCAATTTTCATTACCCCTGGCCACCTGTCGGCGGCCTCTTTCGCTATTGGTCCCTTGAATATAGTTCCTTTAGGATTTCCATCCTCGTCTTTTAGGACAACAGCAGCATTGTCTTCAAATTTTATTCTTGTTCCGTCCGGTCTTCTGTATTCTTTTTTTTGCCTGACAATTGTGGCATAAGTAACGGTTTTCCTCATTTCTGGAGTTCCTTTTTTTACAGCGACAAGCAGCAAGTCTCCAATTCCGCAGCTCGGTTTTTGTCCTTTTCTTGTTTTTCTGTTTATGATTGAAACAATCTTTACAACTTTAGCTCCAGAATTATCGCAGGTCTCAATATAGGAGCCTTGATTCAATCCTTTGCTTATTTTTGCTTTTATTGCCTGCATTTTACTTAATCTTCTCCACAACAACAAAATGTTTTGTTTTGCTTATCGGCCTGCACTCAACAATCTTGACAGTATCGCCCATTTTCACATTTAGACAGTCCGGATTGTGCGCCTTTGCCTTCGACCATTTTTTTTCAAATCTTTCATATTTCGGAACGTAAATTGATCTGTCCCATCGTACAGTAACACTTTTTGACATTCTGTCAGAAATTACCTTTCCGATGAATGTTCTTCCTCTGGTGCTGAGCATTCCGTGGAATGGGCAGTGAGGGTCTGCACACTGAGCAGATGCTTTCGATTTTTCAGTTTTTTCTTCTTTCTTTGTTTCTTTTGCTGTCATTGTTTTACTCTCTCTTCGGGACTTTTTGCAATCTCTGCCCCATCTATTGTTTCTCCTTCAACATCAAAGATGCATTGCTCCTTGACCACCTTTCTTGTTTTTCCATCGCATTCGATGGAAATTGTGTTTTTTGTTTCATCAACAACGACTCCCCGAATTCCTTCGAGACTTTTGTTGTTTGATTCTGTGATTGTGATTTTTTTGCCAATCAGCACAATTTGCTTTCCTTTCATTTGATTTCTATCGTTTCAGGGGAAAATCCCGCCTCGACAAGCGCATTCATTATTTTGTTTTTGTGATTTCCCTGCAGTTCTATGTTGTTTTTTTCTATTGTTCCGCCGCATGCAAGTTTGTTTTTCAGCTTTTTTATCAGTTCTTTCAGGCTGATTTGCTTGTCGCCAATCCCTTCGATGACAGTATATATCTTTCCGAACTTTTTTTCAACGGTATACACCACGATTTTTTGGCTTTCTTGCGCTATTGATTCGCAAACGCACAATTCCTTTGGCAATCCGCATGTTTGGCAGACATTACTCATTACTTTTTCGCAATCCTCCTTTCATTTTTTTGATTTATCAGCGTGAGCATCCTCGCAACATTCTTTTTTGTCTGCCTTAGCAGTCCGGGATTTTTTGCTGCTGTTCCAGTACTTGCCTGAGCATTTAATTTTATCAGCTCTTTTCTGAATTCTGCAAGTTTTGTTTCGTAGTCTCCCGTTTCTAATGAGAGCACGTCTTTTCTTTTCATTGAGCACCACCCTGATGTTCAGTTTTATTTTCCTGCTTGATTTCCTGTTTTTTCTGAACTTCTTCTTTGTGTTCTTCCTTTTGAATATGGATTTGTTTGGGCGCCGATTTCTTTTCCTTCTTGTGTTCTTTATGTTCCTGCCGAGGTTTCTTTGATTTTCTTGACCTCTTCTTTTCATCAGCGATTTCTTCTGCCTTCTTTTCAGCAGCTGAATTTTCTTCTATTGTTTTTTCATCATAAATCGTAATATCATCAGGAAGCTTAATATCTGGAGGCATTATTTTAACCTGCACACCAATTGTCCCTGTTTTCAATTTTGCGGAGCTTATTGCTTTCTTTACGCCGCTTACAGCGATATCCCCGCACTTTTTCAAGTATCCTGCCGAAAATCTCCACGATTTTGCTCTTGCACTCGGAATTTTTCCCGAAATCAAAAGTTCAATTCCTCTGGCTCCCGCTCCAAGAACATCGCTCATAATTTTGTGTGCAATTCCTTTGAATCTCTGCGTACCGAACCTTTCTATTGTTGATGCAATTTTCTCTGCAACAATGAATGGGTCAAGATTTATGTTAGGAACCTCAGCGATTTCTATCTGGGGATTTTCAAGCTTAAATTTGTTTTTCATTGTCAATGTCAATTCCTTTATGTTTGCGCCCTTTCTTCCAACAATAAGACCGGGTCTCGAAGCATAAATTATTATTTTTATTCCGGCAGGAGTTTTCACAAGTTTAGTGTGGCTCAAGCCAACATTCTTTAAGTTTTGAGCTATATACTCCTGAACAAGATATTCCTTCATGTTTTGCGATATGAATTGCCTTTCTATCATTTTGTTTTACCTTTTCTGTCTTTTATTGGGGTGTATTTTTTCTTCTCCACCTTTTTTTCCTCAACAACAATTTCAACATGAGCTCTTTTTCCTTCTCCGGCATTTCTTCCGCCCCTTCTTATTGCGGGAGCAATATTTGCGATTATGTGTGTTATGTATAGATTGCTTAATCCTTTGCTGTTGGCGTTTGCTTCAACAGAATCAAGCAGCTTCAATATTTCTTTTGATGCATTTTGAGGATATCTTCCGGCCATCATTCCTGCTCTGTGAGGAACGTCTTTGTTGTGAGCCTTGTAAGGAATGGCTTGCTTCATTTCAAGAACCGAATTAAGAATGGTTCTTGCTGATTCTAAACTTCTGTGTTTTATGTGCTTGCAGATTTCCATTGCCTGTTTGAAAGATATGTTTATACCGATGCCTACTGCTCTCGCCATTTTCTTGGCATCATATCCTTGGTATGCATATCTGTATTGAGTCATTTTGATCCTTAATGCACTGAAGCATGGGCACTTGATTTAGTTGCTCCTATTCCTGCTGCTCCGTGATGCACGTTCTTTCTTGTCATTGCGAATTCTCCTAATTTGTGTCCAATCATGTCTTCAGCGATTAACACGGGGAAAAATTCTTTTCCCGTATGAACTTTGATTGTCAATCCAATCATTTCAGGAAGTATTATCATGTCTCTGCAGTGAGTTTCTACATCATTCTTTCCAGTTCTGATATCTTTGAGCAGGATTTTTTCCTGGTCTGTGAAACCTCTCTTGATTTTTCTTCTTTCTCTCGAAGGAATAAGATTCATGAATTCCTGAATACTAAGCTTCTTCAGTTCATCTGTTGTTTTTCCTCTGTATGTGAATTCTTTTTTAGCCATTTTATCTTTATCTCCTGAATCCTGTTCTTCTCGGTCTAATCTTACCGACTTTTCTTCCTGCCGGAGCGTTCTTGTCTGCAATAGTTGGTCTTCCTTTATGGTGTGATGATTTTCCTCCATATGGATGGTCAACTGCGTTCATTGAAACTCCGCAAACAGTAGGATACATTTTATTTCTAGCATGTCTTGCGTGGTATTTTGCACCAGCTTTTGTGAATGGTTTTTCAGTTCTTCCAGAACCAGCAACAGTTCCTATTTGAGCTCTGCAGTCCGGATTTAATTCTTTTTCTTTTCCAGAAGGCATAAGGACTTTTACAGATTTTTCAGTTCTTGCAACAACTTTTGCAAATGTTCCCGAGCTTCTTGCGAATTTTCCGCCGTCTCCAGGGCAGCTCTCAACATTGCTGATTATTGTTCCTTCCGGAATATTTCTGAGCGAAAGAACATTTCCCAATGAAACAGGAGCTTCTTTTCCAGAAACAATTTCATCTCCCACTTTTAATCCATCGGGGGCAATCATGATTGAGTCTTCTCCATCATCATATTTTATCATTCCAAGAGGAGCGCTGTGTCCAGGGCAGTGCACAATATCAGCAACTTTTCCAGAAACTGGTTGTTTGCTTATTTTTCTATGTGCAGCTTCTCCAACAAATTTGAAACTAAGAGCCGTGTATCTGGGGGAACCTTTTCCGCGTCTTTGTGCAATGATATCTTTTCCCATTTTACATCAATCCTAATTGAGTAGCAATATCTATTGCAGGAGTTTCTGCTCCGAACTTTACATATGCTCTCTTCTCTCCCTGTGGAGTTATGTGTGTTGTGATTTTTTCTATTTTTACTTTGAACAAGCTTTCCATGGCTTTCTTTATTTGTGCTTTTGTAGCTTTCAAGTGCACAGCAAATACAAGTTTGTTTTCCGATTCCATGGCTCTGATTGATTTTTCGCTCGATACCGGTCTTTTGATTACTTCTTGTATTTCCATTATTGCGCCTTCTTAACAGCTTTTTCTGCTTTTTTTACTGTAGGTTTTGCTTTTGTTTCTTTTTTAACTTCTTTTTTAGGAGCTTCTTTCTTTTTTTTGTTGATTTCAAATTTACTTTCTCTTATTTGGGTTTCTCCTTTGTAATTTTCCATGAAAAGATTTTGATTTGCGAGTTCGTCTACAGCAGCTTCGCTCCACAAAGTCAATCTTCCAGGATGAGTTCCTGGAGCAAGAACCTTTGCATTCAATGCATTTACAGGAACTATTTTAACCCCCGGAATGTTTCTTGCCGCTTTGATGAGTGAACAATTCTTAGAAACAACAAGCAACGGTCCAACCTTTTTTATGTATCTTCTTCCTCTGTTTTTTCCTTTTCCGGCTCTTATTGTTCTGTTTGAAGCTCTTTCAAGTTCTTCAGAAAATCCAAGAGTTGAAAGAATTCGGGCAGCATCTTTTGTTTTTACGGTTCCTTCGATTTTGCTGTCAACTAAAAATGGGAATTCTTTCGGTATTTTGTGACCTCGTGATTTTATGTAGTCCGGCTGAACTGTTGCAGCGATTGCACTTCTTATTGCTCTTCTGTTTTCTGTTTCGTTTATTTTCTGTGCAACGATTTTTCCTGCTTTAGGCGGATGAGCAGTTCTTCCTCCAACAGTTCCAGGCATTTCTGCACCAACCCAGTTGAACTGTGTTCCAGATCTGCTCATGACTTTTCTTGGAACTCTGGAAATTCCATGTCCGTAACTTCCTTTGTAGTCTCTTCTTCTTTTCGAAACCCAGACTGTATGTCTTTTTCCTGCTCTCGGGCTAACACCATACGGCTGTCTTTCCAGAGATTCAATTGCTAAAACTGCTTTTCTGATTACATCATCTCTTACCGGTTCGTAAAACTGGATAGGAAGTTCCTTAGAACCTTTCTCTATTTTGTGTGTATCAACAATTTTCAGTTTCATTGTTTCGAACCTGTGCTAATGAATGTGATTTGAGGAGCTTCTTTTGTTATTTTGTGATTGGGTCTTGTTGCTGTGTTGAATCTAATTAATCTTTTTGCAGTTCCGCCAACAGAACCTCTTAGCATAATGAAGTGATTTTTTACGTTTCCATAATGGAGATATCCTCCGCTTACATTTACTTCATCAGGTTTATCTCCGATTTTGAGAATTTGCTTATTATATTCTGTTCTTGTATGATATCCGTGCTGGCCGGCGTGCGCAATTCTATACATGTAATGCCCCTGACCGCACCAGGAACCGAGAGAACCCGGGTTTCTGATTGATTTTTCCGACTTGTGCCTTCTTTTTGTAATTCCAAATCTCCTCATCGGACCCTGGAATCCGTGGCCTTTTGTTACTGAATGTATGTCGACTTGATTTCCTTCAGCAAATACATCGCTGACAGCAATTTCTTTCCCTAATTTTTCTTTTGCATAGCTGAGCTGGTCTTCTTTAGAACCGCCTATCGAAATTTCAAAAATTTCGGGCTTCTTTTTCAGATTGATAAGTTTTGGCTGCGTATAAACAACAAGAGAAAGGGAATCAAAATCTTTTTCTGTTAGTTTTGCCAGATTTTCTTCATTGTGTTTTTTTGGGTTTGAAATTTTTCTTTCGACAAGTTCTTTGTCAACATTTTTTGCATTTATTTGAGTCTTTGGTTTTAAACCATAAGATGTATTTGTGTAAACTTTTATGCCGGCAACTTTCAATGGCGGACATTCGATGATTGTGACCGGAGCAGAAATCTCTTCTCCCTTTGTTCTTGATGCCTTGACGTTGTTAACGATAAGAACGTGAGTCATTCCAACTTTGTATCCTGCGAAACCGAGAGCCTTTTTCTCAGATGAATTTGCCCAGCCCCTAATCCTCGGATAAGCCCTTGCAGCCCTTTTTCTAGGCCACACTTGCATGGATCCGTGTCTTGGTTGTCTTTTGTTCGGCATTTTTAACGAGCCAACGACTTCTTGCAGAACATATTTTGTTCGTACTGAAGAAGTCCATCTCCAGGCTCTGATGCATTTGAATCGCTTCAAATGCCATTTATAGTAAATTTGCGCAAGGGGTGATTTATAAACGTTGTGTTTCGAGGAGTTCTATCTAGTAGAAACAGGACTTGTGGGCTGTAATATATATGTTGTAGAACATAATAGGAAGGTTTATAAAGGAGTCAGAAGGCCAAAAATACTGCATGGCCCTCGAAGATGTACAAACAATGGCAAGAGAACCTACAAATAATGAGATAATAAACTCAATGGAACTTCTGTTCAAGGGAGATTTGACACAGAGACTTCGGCATCTGTGGAATCTAAAATATGAAGAAAATTACAAGCCAGAAATCCATCACAAAGACGGCACAAGATATGTTGTTGAGGTTCATGGTGCTTTCTGTGACAGAAGAAAAAAGCTTAGGGAAGAGATTGAACATGGCAATGCAACATTTGTTGATGAAAACGGAGATTTAGTTGCCATTCACGGCCACAATAATAAAACATTCAAGTCATATGCTGTAAAAGGATTTGACCTAATTAAGATGCTGAACGAAGAGGAAATGAAAAACATTCTCGGAAGAAACGGCTTTGTCGAGGCTCACTTGACTAAGTCTGGACTTAAAATTGTAAAAACAAAAGAACCGGTGCAGTACACTATTCTCGGATTTGACAATAAACCTTTGCTGCATAGCAGACACAAGCTTGCAATGGTTAACGGAATAATGTACTCAATATACGGAGGAAGAATTGTTCAGGATGTCCGTTTTCCAAGAGATTCGTTCTAAGAAAGGTTTTTAATTGATGATTCATTTTAGTTTAACATGGACTTTCAAAAACTAGATTGGTTTTATTCAGAGAATGTTTCTTTAGGAGTAATTAAATTGAGCGATGATGAATCAAGGCATTTGAAAGTTAAACGGCATTATTCTGACGAAAAAATTGTTGTTTTTGATGGGAAAGGAACAATTGGTGTTGGAAATATCGTTGATAAAAACAAAATAAAGATTGAGAAAATAGAAGAAGTTGCAGATGATTCTAATTTAATTGTTGCAACAGCCGTTCCAAAAGGAGACAGATTTGATTTTTTACTGCAGAAATTAACGGAATTGAATGTTTCTGAGATTATTTTAATGAAAACAAAACATTCTGTTGTTTTACCGGGAGAGAATAAGATTGAGAGAATGAAAAGAATTGTTTTGGAAGCTTGCAAACAAAGCAAAAGAGCTTTTATTCCTAAAATAAAAGAATTAACTAATTTTGATTCTGTAATTAAAGAAAAATACGAAAATAAAATAATTTTGATGCACGGAGAGGAAAAATTAACACAAAAATCAGGAAAAACTTTGATTTTAATTGGCCCGGAAGGCGGATTTACTTCAGAAGAGATTGTTTTGGCTGAAAAAGAAGGATTTGTCAAAGCATCTGTTGGTAAAAATACGTTAAGGATTGAGACTGCAGCGATTGCAGCTACGGCAATACTGAATAACTAATTTTTCTTGTGTTTTTTCTTGTAATTCCCAATCGCTTCCTTCAGTGCATTCAATCCAAGAACAGAACAGTGTATTTTAACCGCAGGCATGTCTCCAAGTTTCTTAACAACTTCTTTTGATGTTAATTTGTTGGCTTCATCAATCGTTTTTCCTTTAATTAACTCGCAAATCATGTCTGTTGAAGCAATTGCAGCAACACAGCCGTATGTTTTGAATTTAATGTCTGTAATTATGTTATTTTTAACTTTCAAATAAATCCTCATTATGTCTCCGCATTTGAAGTTTCCAACTTCTCCAACAGCATCTGCTTTCTTCATTTCTCCTGAAAACTTCGGTTTTCTGAATCTGTTTAATGTTTTTTCTGAATACATTTTACACCTTCCCGTACGGAGATATGCTTCTTAATCTCTGTACAACTTTTGGCATGACCTTCAAAATAGTTTGAATTTCTTTTTCTGTTGTGTATTTGCTTAAACTTAATCTTAAGCTACCATTTCCTTCTTCGTGAGAACATCCAATTGCTGTCAAAACATAACTTACATCTAAATTTCTTTCAGCACAAGCAGAACCAGTTGAAGATGCAATTCCATTGTCATTCAAATCTCCTCCAATTGCTTCTCCCTCAATTCCTTTGAACGATATATTAACATTATTGCACAATCTGTTATTTCTTGGGCCATTTAGCTTTGTTCCTTTTATTTTTAACAATTCGTCAATCAACTCATCTCTTAGTTTTTCCATTTTTGGAATGTTTTTCTTGTCTGCAATTTTTACAGCTTCAGCAAATCCAACAATTCCTGGAACATTCTCTGTTCCAGAACGAATATTTCTTTCTTGGCCACCGCCATGATTCAAGGGGGTTATTTTTATTCCTTCTTTAATATACAAAGCTCCAATTCCTTTTGGTCCGTGTATTTTGTGAGCATTAATTGTCAATAAATCAACACCTTGATTTACAACATTAATTTCTGTTTTTGTAAAGCTTTGACACGCATCCGAATGGAATAAAACACCATGTTTCTTGCATATTTTTCCAATTGCTTCAATGTCTTGTATTGTTCCTATTTCATTGTTCCCGTGAATAACTGAAACAAGAATTGTGTTCTTTGTTATTGAGCCCTCTAGTTGTTTTAAATCAATAAATCCTTCTTGATTTACGTTCAAATAAGTGACTCTGAATCCTTGTGTTTCAAGCCATTTGCAAGCATCCATTACGCATTTGTGCTCTATTTTTGTTGTAATTATGTGATTGTTTTCTTTATTTGCATCTCTGCTTGCAAAAGCAATCCCTTTTATCGCTAAATTATTTGATTCAGTTCCTCCAGAAGTGAAATAAATCTCTTTTGGATTTGCATTTATAGAATTTGCAATAATTCTTCTCGAATTTTCAAGAGCTTCTTTTGCTTTAAGACCTCTTTCATGAATTGAGGAAGAATTTCCGAACTCTTTCTCAAAATAAGGAAGCATTTTCTTAACTACTTTAGAATCTACTTTAGTTGTTGCTGCATTATCAAGATAAATCATTTTCTTTTGCTGCAAGTTTTGCAGTTTTTTCTTACGTGTTCTTCAACTAATTTAATTAGCGGAAGAATTGTTTCTTTATTTACGGAGTAAATTCTTTGCTTTCCTTTTTTCTTCACATAGAGAACTCTGCAATCAGTAAGTATTTTTAGATTGTGAGATATTTTGCTCTGTTCCTGATTCAGCGTATTGCAGAGCTCGCTCACAGACATGGACTTGTCTTTTAGAGCATCGATCATCTCAAGCCTGGTTTTATTGGCTATAGTTTCAAAAAAAGCATCATATGCATAGCATTTCATATGAATTGAAATTCATATGTTGTATATAAATCTTTTCATTCTGTTGTTTCTATTGATTATTCAAGAACCAATTCAAACTCAGTAAAGGAACAATAAACACGTCCTCGTGCTGTTCTGGCATTCCTTTTAATGGAGAAACAAGCAAAGGAATTGCTTTTTCGCCGGTTGCTTCAGAATAAAATGAACATCTTTCAAGATGAGTTTCAACAGCTCTTTTTAATGCAGACATAGAATCAGCTCTCGACTTCCATCTCTTGCACTCAATCAAATAAGTTTCACCATTTTTCCTTGCAATAACATCAAACTGCCTTCTGTCATTGTTAAAAACAATAACTTTGTTTTGCTCTGCTTCAAAACCATTTTCTTCAAAAACATAAGCAACCAGCTTCTCAAAATACTGCCAAGTTACTTTTTCGCTGAGCTGTTCAAGCTCTTGAATCGAGTTTATCTGAAATTCCATTTTGCTGTTCTTTGCTTGTTTTTTCCTTTCTGTTTCCTTGTTGTTTCTTGTCTTCTTTTTTCCTTCCTTTTTTGCTGTTATTAAGTTCTTGATTCAATATCCAAGCTCTTTTCTTGGCGTATTGAACAGGATTTTTAATTCTCGCACAAAGCCCATCTGGGCGACAAACCCCCATGTCTTTGTAATACTGTGCTGTCGCAAAATTAGGACAGTTCGGAGGAAGAACTTTGTTTTGCACCTTGTGATAATTCAAATGAGTGTAAATCAGATTTTCACGCAAAGGTTCTGGGTGTGTTTTATTCCATGCTTCAATTCTTTCCTTCATTTCATCATAATTCCATCCAACAGACTGCATGAAATTGAGAAGAATGAACATTGCTCTTTTCTTTCCGTCAGTCAATGGCTGCAAAAGAAGTTTTATGCACGGAGGGAATAATTCTTCAGGTATTTTTTGGGTAATTTGTTCTGTTAATTCTTTGCTGAATGCCCCTTTAATCCTTCTTTCTTCCTCCTCATTTTCAATAATTGGATTAAAATCAAAAGCTTTAACAAGGAGGTTTTCTGCTTCTCCATGCAGTGTTTTAGAATCATCCAGGAAAACAAGATTTGACAGTTGAAGTGTATCGGGGTTAGCTTCTGTTTTTTCAAACAGCAATATTCTTGATGGGTCAATAGGAATGCTTGCTAATCCTGATTTTTCATGCAATGAATAAACCATTCTGTACAAATGCCTCGGAGCAATCAAAATTGTGTCAACCTCAACAACAGAAAGTGCATCAAACTTTCTTTCAATAATTCCTGCTTCTTTTTTGGAATTGATTTGATTTGTCTGAAGAGGTTTTACAAACGTGTTGCTGCATTTTGAACACGGAATATATTCTCTGTATTCTGTTTTTGTTTCAGAATGCCCGCACAGATTGCACATGTATTCATATTTGTTTTTTTCAATAACTTTTTCTGACTTTACTCTTTTTCCGTTTCTTTCAAGGTGAGTAAGTTCAGAAAGGCTTTTACCTGTAATTTTCATGAGTTCGTCAAATGTATATTTTACTTTGTTTCCGAATGTAATTGTGTTGTCGTCTGTTTTGATAAGATTTTTTTCGATGTAATTGACTAAATATGCCGCAATTCTTCTCGGTCCATCCGGAAAATAATCTTTGATTGGAATATCTTTTCCAGGAACGATGCTTGGGAATGATTTGAATGGAACTCCAATATGAAATCCTTTGTTTCCCGAGAATTTTAGGCTTATCGATTTGATGCCGTGAGCTTTTAATGCTTCAATAAAAAGCCAAGTTGTTATTTTTGATAATTCCCAGATTGGACAGTCAATATCCAAAACCAAATCCCATCCTTTTCTGAGCTTGATTAACTCATCTTTTTTCATTCCTGTTGAAATTTGCATAGGATTTACCCAAATTTCTTCAGAACAATGAAATGAGCTTGCTTTTTGCTTTACATTTTCAATAACATCAGAATTATTTTCTAAAATATCGGGTCTTTTTCCAAATCCGCCGTCCAAATATCTTACTGAAACTTCCCTGTCTTGGGCGGCTTGGAGCATGGCCTTCTGTATATCCGTCCTCTTATAATATCTTAAACAAGCCCCCAAATCCATCATGAATTTTTGCTGTTTTGCATGTTTATTAAGGTATTGCGGGGTTGTCTCGTGGCGTATTAAGTTAGCATCACTTGCGGAGGCTCTTCAATTTTTACAGTAATTTGACAAAGGGGACTTGCTCCCTACGGGAAATGTCAAAATAATCATGAACACACGAGCCGTAGCTCGATGCTAACTTAACTAAAAAAGGAAGTGCGGTGTGCTATCGTCAAAATTTTCCTACGTAAGTTTTTTAAATGAATTAAGCTTAGTTCTTCTTATGGGGTCATTCACAAACTGGACAAAAACAGTGATTTTTCTAGGTTTGCTTACGGCTTTAATGCTGTGGGTTGGCAGTTTATGGGGGCAGCAGGGGCTTTTATTTGCGCTTATTTTTGTGTTCATTATGAACTTTGCATCGTATTTCTTTTCAGACAAGATTGTTTTGGCTATGTATGGAGCAAAACCACTGCCAAAAACACACTGGCTGTCTCAATTGGTTCATGAAGTAGCTTTGAAGGCCAAAATCCCAACACCAAAAGCTTACATAATAAGCAATCCAAGTCCGAATGCTTTTGCAACAGGTCGTTCGCCTAAACATTCTGCTGTCGCATGCACAGAAGGAATTTTGCATATTTTGAATAAAGATGAATTAAGAGGAGTTATTGCTCACGAAATTTCTCACATTAAAAACAGAGACACTTTAATCGCAACAATCGCAGCAACAATCGCAGGAGTTATTGGTTATATTGCAATGATGGCAAGATGGGGAGCAATGTTTGGCGGAGGAAGAGACAGACAAGGTGGGTTGCTCCAATTACTTGTATTAGCAATACTCACCCCAATAATTGCAACAATAATTCAGCTTGCAATTTCCCGTTCAAGAGAATTCTTAGCAGATTCAACAGGTGCAAAAACAATTCACGATTCTAAATCCTTGGCATCTGCGCTTAAAAAAATCCATGCAGGAATTGCGCACGTTCCTATGAGGGGCGGAAACAAAGCAACAGCTTCTTTGTTTATTGACAATCCTTTTAGAGGAGAAGCTTTGATGAGTTTATTCTCAACGCACCCAGATGTGACCTCTCGCATAAAGCGACTCAATGAAATGAAATTCTGAATTTTCCCGACACCACAGGACAACTATGTGTAGCTGCGCACATTTCCTCTCGTTTTTGGGCATCATCCCTGCAATAATTTAATAAAGTCCTGTTTCTGATGTTTGACTATGCAATTAAGAGTAATCTTTGATACAAACATATATGGAAACATCGTTCTTGAGAAAAACGTTCAGGAGTTTCTTGAGAAGATAAAAACAGATAAAGACTTCATTGTTTATGGTTTTGGTTTAATAAGAAAAGAATTAAGAGATACGCCTAAAAAAGAACGAATAGGATTATTAGGCACAAGAAATTATCTACTCCAAGTTTACGACACCATAATAGGAGAACATTATCTCGAAAACAGTGCAAAGATAGATTATTTGGCAAAGAAATTCTACGGTTATTATAGAACTGTCAGCGGTATACATCCTTGGGATAAAGTAAAAATAGATCTGACTATTGTCGCATGCGCCTGTATGAATTCTTTAGATGTTGTTTATTCAGATGATGAAAGCACACTTGCTGGCAAATCTGCACAAAAGGCATACAAGCACATAACACTGAAAGAAAATCTAAGGATTCCAACCTTTTACAAATATAGGGATTTGAAAGAAAAATACAACATTAACTAGTTGCTCTAATAAATCTTCTAACTTCAGCTCTCCATTTAGGGTCTTTCTGAGCTTCTCTAATTTGATTAGATAACTTCAATATTTGGCTTTGTTCTCTTCTAGTCATGGTCTCTGTCTCTCTGTATTTGTTTTTGGTTGGGGTTTTATATATGTTTCTATGTTCTTATTCGATGCGATTTTAAGCTCTATCTCTCAATTTTGGGCTTCTGAGTCCTATTTAAGAATCGGAGAAGAAGAAAGATGACAAACAGAATAAACAGAAGATGCTGAATATACTTCTGGAAATTGAACGAATCAGATTTTTAATTGCGTTTTATGGGCATTTCTTTGACTTTTCTTTATAAATCCCTTCAAAACCTTTTTATATAAACTCTCTGTCTATTTTTGATAAGGGTTCATTGGGTGTTTAGGTTGAGGAAGTTAGTTATAAAAAGAGCTAAAAAAGACGAGTTTCTTAGCAATAAAAATATAATTTTCATGTTTGTTATTTGCCTGCTGTTCTTTGGTTTGCTTAAATTCAAGGTTTTTTTGGAAACAGAACAGCCATTTTCAGATACTGTTCAGGAAATAAAGGCAAATCTCGACAAAACAAGTTCTGAAATAATTCCTTCTGATGAGAAAATGCAAGAGATAAACATTTTCTTGCTTGATGCTGACAACAAAAAAATAGGCGCGCAGGTGGTTCTCTCCAGTTATTCTGCACCCAATGAACCAACGGAAGCAGTTGTAACTCTGGAAGAGACCCCTGTTCGCCAAATTGTTTTTGAAGATGCAACACCTGAAACTATCGACAGATTGAGGGTTGATGAAATTGAAGAGAGAGAGCAGACCGAAACAAACTTCGAGCAAATGTATGCAATAGACCCGACAGAAGTTGAATTTACAAAAGCAGAGGCAAAAGTTACTGCAAAAGCAAACACAGTTTTCAAATGCGCGGAGTGGGATTTTGAAAATCAAGAATGTCTTGGGGAATGGAAAGAAATAATGTCTGTTATTCCTGGGCACGAATATTCTCTCGAAATAACGCCAAACGACCCAGCATACGGAGAAATAAATATAACAAGCGCGATGCAATTAAATTCAAAGAGACTTCCAATTGCAGACGTTTATTCCGAAGTCAGGTACAGAGATGATGTTTGGAAAACAATCCCTCAAAATAATTATGTAAGAGTTACCTTCGCCGAAAATTTAACCAGCGACAAGGATATTACTATTTACGCAAAAAGTTTTGAATTGGGAGCAGTGGAGGTTTATGAAAAAGATTCGACAGTAAAAATTGCAGATTTTGGCGCTCTTGGCTTGATGGAGAAGCATGTTATTTCGCTTGAAAACTTAGAGGGGATGCAGGACACTTTCGATTTGAAGATTGTCAACGGAGATGTTGACTTTGACCAAATAGTAGACCCAATTGCTTTGCCAGGCGATTATGGCGGTGCTTACGATGTTGATTTGAGAGCTCAATCTTGTGAACAAGGATTTACAGCCAAAAACGAATATGAGTTTGGAGAATCATGTGATGGAACATATCCTGCAGCATGTACGGCAGATCTTTTGTCGTGTGATGAAGGAAGCATCGAAACTGCGGCAGAAACAACTTCATTGTATTATGTCGGAGTTCACACAACACATAATCAATCATCAGTTGCTGATTGCGGCCAGATAAACAAAGTCCTTGTTTGTTATGAGTGGTGGGCATCCAAAACCGCTGTTGCGGATTGTTCTATTGCCGTAGATGCTGCGGGGGATGGGAGTTATACTGCTGCAACTACAACTTGTCCAGGTACGTCAGCAAATCCCGGAATGACATGTCAAGATGTAACTTCGATAGGAGAAACATTTACTTGCGAAACATTTTTTGGTTCTTCTGCAACGAAAGCTCATGCAGTAGCATCATATCAGAGAACGGGCACCCCTGGTGCGACAATGTCAGTAGATGTTTTGTTCTACAATGTGTCATACACAGCAGGAGACTTTACACCCCCAACATGGAATGAAACACCAGGGTCAAAAGTCGTGGAATATGGATATCCATTCTATTGGGACATAAATGCATCAGATGACGCAACAGGAGGTTCGGGAATTTCTGCATATTGGATTAATGATACAATAAACTTCCAAATGGACAGAGGTACGGGAGTAATACAAAATGCTACAAACAAGCACCTTTTAGATGGCAATATTTACGCAGTCAATATAAGCGTCAACGATACAGCAAAAAACACCCTTTCAAAAGTTGTTAATATCCAAGCAACAACTCCAACATCTCCTCAAATTTCAGATATAAATTTGTATTCTCTTGGAAATGATTCGGTGATGGTAAACTGGACAACAGATTCGCTGTCAAATGGAACTGTGCGTTACGGGGAAACGGTTTCGCTCGGCAACCTGTCAGTTAATGCTTCTCTGAGAAGCACAAATATTGTTTACGTCAGCGGGCTAACATCGCAAACTTTCTATTATTACAATGTAACTTCATGCACATTCAGTTTGTGCAACACTTCCGGACCATATTCATTCACAACCGCAGCGACTCCAGTTCCGGAACTGTTTGTAGATTCGGTTGAATATCTGCATTTAGTAATTCCTTCTGACGCAACGAGTGCTTCGGTGAATTTAGGAAAATCTCAGAATATATCTAATGTAGTTCCTTTCATAACTTGGAGCATATTGGATGCTGGCGGCGATGTTGTTCAAAAATACCTTCCTGATGTTCTCATTTCTCCGACAGAGATAACTATGTCCAGGACATCGGGAGCAGATACAACGCTTGATGCTCAAATAGAACTGGTTGAATTCGAACCGACGCTGGTAAAAGTACAGAGCGGTACATTTTTAGTTCCCGTTGGAAGTGCTTCAGCAACAGCATCAATACCAACAACGTTAACAAAACCAGAGAACACCGCTCTTATTTTCTATTGGAACACTTCAGAATCATCAGATGACTGGGATAACAGCATGGTCATGGGGCAAATCACAAATGAAAATACCCTTACGTTCAGTGTTTATTCTACAGGAACTGTTGGAGCAAAAGCAGGACATTGGTGGGTATTTGAATCTCTAAACAATTCATTCACTGTACAAAACAGAACGTT
The DNA here is from genome assembly GCA_016935155.1 of Candidatus Woesearchaeota archaeon. Classification (GTDB taxonomy): domain Archaea; phylum Nanobdellota; class Nanobdellia; order Woesearchaeales; family UBA10107; genus UBA10107. Next base: position 1,993 of record JAFGRQ010000013.1, on the reverse strand, counting down.
GGATTTGATTGCAACTGCAGCATCAGGAACTGCAACAATAAATTCTGTTCAAATGAACAAAACAATGCTGATTTCTTCATGGACAGCAGCGGAAGCAGATGATGACCCAAGAGATGCCTTTTACGATATAAATCTTACTGACGCAACAACTATAACTGCATCAAGACTTGGTTCTCCTTCCGGAACTATATATGGAATAGTTCAAGCAATAACGATTCAGGGAGATGCCTTTGTTCAAAGAGGTTCATTTGCTGCGGCTGCCACTGTAGCGTCAGGAAGTACAACAATAACAGCCATTGATTTGAACAGAAGCATGGTTCACAGCCCAACAAAAGGAAAGATGGCCAGTGATGGTACAGCAACAGCGGGGGCAGGAGCTTTCATGAATTTAAACCTAACTGCCACGAATACAATTTCGTGGGTAAGAGATGAAACAACAGGTGCAGTAAGAGGTTCATGGGAAGTTATTCAATGGAATCTTACAGGAGGGACTGCTTCTCTTTCAATAACCAATGTCAAAAATCAGTCAATTTCAAATGAGAGTGCAGTTATCAATTGGACAACAAGTGCCGCAGCAAATGGTTCAATAAATTACGGAACAACAGTTGCATTGGGAACATCAATTGCAAATGCAACATCCCTTACTTATCACAATCAAAATGTAACTGGGTTGCTGAATTACACCACTTATTACTATAACATAACTTCTTGTGATGCATCAGGAACCTGCACCAAATCCGGAGGCTGGGTTTTCACAACGCTTCAAAATCTAGATATAATTTCACCTTATTTCCTTCAAACATTAACAAATCAAGCTTTCGAATATGGAACTCTATTTCAATATGATGTAAATGCAACAGATGTAGTTGATTTTGCTAATTATACGATTAATGACACCATAAATTTCAGAATAAATGAGTCAGGTATGATGGAAAATCTTACACTCACCCCTATCGGTGTATTCAGGGTGAATGTTACAATAAATGATTCATCGAACAACAAAAACCAAAGCACAATTACTATTACAGTTACAGACACGAAAGCTCCAACTTGGAATCAAACATTAACAAATCAAGCAATAGAGTACGGAGATGCATTCATTTACCAAGTTAATGCAACAGATTTGTTATTCGATGTTTATTCAATTAATGATACATTACATTTCAATATAACATCAACTACCGGAATTTTAACAAACAAATCACTTCTTCCTCTTGGAGCATTAGTCCTTAATATAACTGTAAATGACACCACCAACAACAGAAATTCATCTATAATCACAATCACAACAAGCGACACAAAACCTCCAACATGGAACCAAACACTAACAAATCTAGCTGCAGAATACGGAACAGCATTCCTTTATCAAGTTAATGCCACAGATTTGTTATTCGATGTTTATTCAATTAATGATACATTACATTTCAACATAACAAGAACAACAGGAGTCATAACAAACAAATCCATTCTTCCATTAGGAGCATTAATCCTAAACATCACAACAAATGATACAAGTAACAACAGAAATTCATCAGTCATTACAATAACAACGAGCGATACAACACCTCCAACATGGAATGAAACTCTAACAAATCAAGCAAGAGAATACGGAGCAGCATTTATTTACGACGTAAACGCAAGTGATTTGCTGTTCGATGTTTATTCAATCAATGATACTTTACATTTTACAATTGATAAAAGCACAGGACTGATTACAAACAAAACAGATACACTGATTCCTGTTGGAACATACGCATTAAACATAACAGCAAATGATACCACTAACAACAGAAATTCAACAATTATTACTGTAACAATAACAGATACAACTCCGCCGTTCTGGAATCAAACATTAACAAATCAAGCAAGAGAATATGGAGCAGCATTCCTTTATCAAGTCAATGCCACAGATTTGCTATTCGATGTTTATTCAATTAATGATACATTGCATTTCAACATAACAAGAACAACAGGAGTCATAACAAACAAATCC
>JAFGRQ010000012.1 GCA_016935155.1 Candidatus Woesearchaeota archaeon | reverse complement strand
TCAACAGTGCAATGTACGGAATTTCACTCAGTGTTTTCCTAGATTTGGTTTTCAGGGCATTTTCATTTGAGTTCTATTATATACAGTTCCTGCCTTTGTTGATATACACATTTGCAGGACTGAACAGGAAAGAGGAAAAAACAAGCACAAAAAAAGGAAATAAATACATTGATTTGAGAGGAAAGTACTAATTCTAAGTAATAACCGAAAAAAAGCAACATTTAAATTCAAGATAAGTTCACAAATCATCAGGAGGAAAGATGGACATAGAGAACCTAAGAAAGATTCAGGAAACAGAGAAGGCGTTAAGAATACACAATATCAATATTTCTACGGGAGAAGCTGTAAGCAGTGTAAAAAATGACATAAATGTCGGAGGAACCAAAGTTCCTTCGTTCGATGACGCCTCAAATATTCCAAGCAGCCAAGTGCTGAGGGCAAAAGAGGAAGCACATCAGAATCAAATTGCAAAAAAAGAGGTAAGCCAAATGGATGAACAACAAATGAAAAAGGAATTAAGTGAGCAAGCTGACCTTATCGCAAAACAGGCCAAACTGATTTATGAGCTCCAAGGAGCGGTCAACGAAATAATAAAAGAAATAAGGAAGATGCAAGGCTCAGTAGCTACAAAGAATCCTGCAGAGAGACAGCAAGTTTTGAAGCCTGAAGAAAGAACGCAGCATCCAAGAAGCGGCGGTTACAAGTCTGAAGATGTTTCGGTTGAGAAGTTCTTCAACTTCTCTGGAACAAGATAATCATTAATTGACACCAGAGGCGAGCGATATTTTGCTAATTTGAAATAAGAGAGAAAGGGGACGCTCCATCCGGGACTTTCTCGGTTTGTGAGTGTTTTCCATTCAATCGCGAGCGGTGTCAATTTGTCACTCAATTGAGACAATTTTTTCTTGGTTTTATGTTTTCACTACTAGAGAGAGTTAAATCTCGAAAGGTTTAAATATAAGCAGATTTTCGGAAGCTCATAACGAGTTTATTGGGGGTTAAAAATAATGAAAAACACAATTTTGAGCCTTATGGCAGCATTCTTAGTGCTCGCTGTAGCGGGTTTCGCTCTGGGAGAGCAAGTGGACGTCAATCTTGGCGCAGTTTATTTCTCAGCAGACGGAGATGCTTATGCAGACAAAGACACACCAGTCACTGGAGCAGGAACAATTATAATAGAAAATAAAAATCTTACCGATTCCCTGACTGTAAAATATCTCAACACAGAACTCGTTTTGGACTCAGAAAATATAATCAACATAACTCCCGAAACATTCACAATTACAGCAAACAGCTCTGTTACGAAGACTCTTAAAATCAAGTCAATATCAGACATTGAAGCCGGAGAATACACAGGAAGACTTAAAGTTGTAGACACTGCAACAGAAAGCATTATTTATGATGAGTTCTATGTTAAAGTTCTTGTGCCTGCTCTTGAAATAACAGAGATAACAATCACTGACACAGAAAGCGGAGACACTAACACGAAGCTTGAGAAAGGACAGAAATTCACAGTAACTGTTGGGTACGAGAATATCGCTGACCAAACAGATGTTGAAAATGTTAATATAAAGGTTGGTGTCTACTTCGGAGATGATGAAGACCTAATAGAACTTGTCCAAGACCTTGACGAAGATGACCTAAAAGCAGATGAAGATGGTTCAGATCTCTCAGCAGGAAAGACAGGAGAAGTCTCATTTGATTTTGAAATGCCTTTTGATGTAGATGACAAAGATGACTTTACCGTATTTGCTGAAATAACAGCAGATGCAGAGGACACTGACGAATCATTCTATGCAAGAGACACAAAGAGTTTCACAGCATACGTCCCTGACGACAGAATCGAAATAACAAAGTTCACAATGTCACCAAGCCTGTTGGCTTGCGGTGTGGACAGAGTCAAAGTAAGTGTTGAAGTCAGAAACATCGGCGACAGCAAAGAAGATGTTGAATTGTTCATGAGAAACACTGCAACTTCAAAAGAATACATATTAAACGAAGGAGATGAAATTGACCTCGATAATGATTATCAGGACGAGGATGACTTCACAGCTTCACTAGATGAGTATGTTACTCTTACAGATTTGAAAGCTGGCTCGAACATATACACTTTGGTTGCCTACTACAACGATGGTGACGCAAGCACTCAGAAGGAATTTACATTAACATCTGAATCATGCACACCAACATCATCCGAAGAAGAAGATGATGAAACAGATGTTGTTGTACAGCCAACTAACAATGACGCTCAAGCGCCAACAACACCAAATGTTCCAGCATCAGGTTCATCCTATGTAACATTGAAAGATGTTTCAGGATTTGGATTTGATTCAGACTTGGTAATGCCTATTGTTATAGGTGTTGCAGGATTGCTTGTAGGAGCTCTTGTAATTATATTGCTTATGCCAAGAGCATAAGTAATTCTTTTTTTATTTTTATCATTTTTATTTCTGTCATATTAGTTTTATTTTAATAAAAAAGAGAATGGTGCGGACGTTGACATCAGTTTCGTGCCCAGGCCGAATTCAGAAAACGGCCCCGCACTTGATTTTTAAAATTATTTTTAATACAGAATAAAATAAAAGAAGCAACTAATCAAAAAACAATCATTCTGTCTCAATAATCTTCTTCATTGCATGCACGAATTCGTCAGTCTCGTTCAGGAAGTTAGTATAAGCATCTCCCGTGATGTCAACAATCTGCCTGTGAGCAATCATTTTTGCAGTTCTGTGAAGATTTCTCATCGTCTCAGCATATTTCTTCTGCAAATGCCCTGTCTTGACAAATTTCTCAATGAGCATATCGGCAACATGACTTGGAGTTGGAGGTGTTTCTCCTATTCTCATTAAAGCGGCATGAGCTGCATCAATTGCCGCCCAATACAAATCTATGACTGCCTGCAAAACGTGCCACTTTGCATTTTGAATTGTGTTTGGAGCTCTTGCCCAGTAAATCCAAACTGCTTCCTTTGTTGGCCGTATTCTGCCTTGGAATAATAACTGCTGTGCAGGTTCAAAAATTCCAGTATCGAACAGAGGAACTCCGTCTCTCAGCATGTTTATTCCAATTGGATCTCCATCCCTCAAATAATCCCAGAAATTTGATAATTTAATTGTGTTGATATGAAATCTTGAAGATATTTTTCCCGCTGTTTTTTCAACAATAACTCTGAATGACTGCGAGACTTCCGGAGAAATTACAATTGAAACATCATTTACGATGAGCAAAACATCTATGTCTTTTTCGTATGCTGTTTTTTCCTGTCTTGCAGAACTTCCAAACAAAACAACTGACATCAAAAATCCCGGCATCTCTTTCAACAGAGAATCAGAAAGTTTCTTTGCAAGACTGTGCTCTTCCTGACCGTACTTTTTGATGTTCCAATGCTCTTTTTTTCCTATCTTGAATTCCATATTGCCTCTTTTACTGATTATTCTAATGAGTGTTTAAAAGCTTTACTCGAGCGGAACCTGGCTCCAAAGCGCAAAATCATTGCTTGGAACATAGCTCTGGTAAATTTGGTTTGTTCCGTAGGGTATTCTTGCTTGAGCATGCCTGATATCAGTCATTCTTTGCGGCGCTCCTCCGCTGACATAAGGAAGCATTACGTGAGAACCAAAAGTGTCCCATGCTTTTGAAAGTATTCTTCCTTGGCCAAGCTGTTCTTCTTCGTGCCCTTCTGAAGTAAATTCTCCCTTGTATCCTCCTTTTTCCTTCAAAATTTTCATGTATTCGTAAATATCCTCTCCCAGAATCCCCTGCCCAGGAGGGAGATGTGCGTGCTGTCCTGATGCAGAATCAACAATTTGAACGCTGTTAATTAAATCATGTTCTTTGTTTTCTTTTGCAACATATTCTATCTGGTCTTTATACCATTTTTTGAATTCTTTTATTCGTTCATCCCAAGGAAGCTCAGGTTTGAAATACTGAAGCCAAGAACCCAAGTGTGCTGTATCAAACTCTCCTTTGATGTGCTGCTTTGCAAGATTCTCCGCCTCTTTTTCCGAAACAGAACTGTCATAATATGGATTGGGTTTTCCGTCAATCTCCTTTTCTGTGAGCCTCTCCACCATTTCTTTTCTTGATTCCTTTATCAGTTCAATCCATTCCTTCGGATGGCTTCCGTAAAATTCTCTGCTCCACCCTATTTCCGGACCGACATTTACCATTCCTTTTCCCTGTTTCACAAAATGATTCTTCATCGATTCCTGCCATGCCCAGATTCCTGCCTCTGCATAAGAATCTGCTGCTTTTCCAAGAGCGTATTCTTTTACGGGTCTGTATTCCTGGCCCTCTTTTTTCAATTCTTCAATTCCGATCTCCATTGAATTTATTGCGTTTTGATATCCTTTTTTTTCCTCAAGCATTTCTTCATATATTCTGGAATTCCTTTCGAATTGTTCAGGGTTTTCTTTTTTTATCTGTTTCAAACGGTCAATATGCTCGTCAACATCTCTCAAAAGTCTTCTGTAATGTGCTATGCTTCCCTGCGCATCCATAACCTTATTTTCAACTCTTAATTTTTGCCAAACAAAAAGTTCAGGAGATTTTTTTGATTCTCCCTCGCCGTATTTATCTGCAAGTTTACTTATTTTTTCCCAGTCAAACATTTGGGGTTTTTGACCCTGTTCCAGAGGCTCAAGAGTATTCAAATCATAATTCATAGGATACAACTCTCCTTTTCTTATTGGATGCACCTGTCCTGTATCTTCATTAACAACCTGAGCAACTGGTTCTTCTCTCATTTTGAACATTTGTTTTTCTTTTTCTGAAAGCGGAGCATCCTGAAGATTTCTTGTGAATTCCCACGAAATAACATTTACGTGCCCGCCTCCCGCAATGTCTCCGATAAATTTTATTGCATCCTTGACTTCTTCCAGCTGATGATGTCTGGCCTCTTCGCTGAATCCCTGCTGAGTCATTCCGGAAAGATTTAGAATATGATTTGGAAGTTCAACACCCGTGATGTGAGCTCCTGCCACTTTCTGGAGTTCCCTGATTGCTTCTCTGACTTCATAGCCGTGAGATTTTGGGCCTCCACCCATCCCTCCCGCGCCGCCTCTTCCCATGAGCATCAGCTGTATGTTTCCTGCGCCACCTCTGAATGCGGCATCCACCGCTTCAATCACATTTCTATTTCTTCCGGCAGGGTCCACATCAGGAACAGTTATTCCTATGCTGCTTGCGGGAAAAATAGGTTCCTCTATGTCATCGGTCCTTCTGTTTGGTTCTGGATTTTCCGCGTAATACGCCCGGTCCAGAGGCACGTATTGGTTTTGTCCGAATTCTGCCATTATCTATATTTCCTCTTCAGCGGATTTGACATTTCCTCAACTAATTCTTCTGCTTTACTCATAAATCTTTTTGACTCCTCGTTTGCCGCATATTCTGATTTTTGTTTTTGATACAGCGCTTCTCCGAAATTGTGAACTTTTGTAAGCTCTTCCGGATTTAGGTATCCTTTTGTCAACTGGGCTTCCTGAATTTCTTTCAGCGAGCCGTAGATATTTGATGCAGCAACCTTCGCAAGGTCTCTTATCCGCGCTTCTTGGGAAAGTCTTGATTGGTATGCAACTTCTTCTCTTGCTGATTCTCTTTTTGTTTTGGCTTCTCCGGCAATTTCTTCTAAATTTTCTTTTTTCTTTTCGGTCCGCTCTAGTTCTATTCTTTCTTTCAGCTGCTCTTCTTCTTCCGCAAATGCCAGTTCATCAATGCTTTTCTTAAGTATTTCCTCTGTTTCTTCTTTTGTTTTTTTCTCTTCTTCTTCGTGATGCCTTTTTCTTTCTTCGTGAATTTTTTTCTGCTCCTCCTGAAATGCCCTGAGTGCAGCAAGTCTTTCCTTTGGAGGAAGCTTCCAAATTTCTTCTATCGTGATTGCCATTATGGTACAATGAGTTTTCTTGCCTTTTTGTAAAAAGTATAGGCTCTCTCTACAGCTGACTTGGCAGCTTTTGCCGCATCCTTTCTTTTTTTGCTGAACTCTTCTTTTCTTTTCTTTTCCTCATGAGAGGCGTTTTTTCCCGGAACAAATCCTTTTGCCAATTCCGTGAAGCCTTTTCCGATTGATGTAAATGGTTCAAACATCGAGCTGGATTTTGCACTGTCCTTTTTTTCCTCAGAAAGCATTTTTTCAGCTTTTTCCCTGGCAATTTCTATTGTCTGCGCTTTTTTTGAATCAACAAGTATTCTCGCTAATTTTTCAATCTGCTGTTTTTCACCAAATCCTTCCCCGTATCCCTCGAGATATTTCTTGATGTCGTCTCCCAAATAATCCATGCTGTGCTCAACCGAAGTGTCTATGCTTTTCAGCATTTCAAAATCTTCCATTCTTCTTATCTTCAGATAATTTTCAATGTCTTCATCGCTCCATGCATAAGCCCTCAATGTTAACTCCATTCTTCCAAGATGAAGAGGTCCTCTTTGATAATCTTGTCCGGTCTGCATTACTGGCCTTGTTCTGAATCTGAATGCTGCAAGAATGCATGGTTTCGGTTCGTCCCTGTCAAATTTTCCCGGTTTTCTTGCAACGAATTCTACATCAACAACTGAACCTTCGAACGCTCCGACAATGTCTGCCGACATTTGATTTTCCGGATCTGTTCCCAATCTTTTTATATTTGTTAGATAAGGTTTAACCCAATCAACGTAAAGCATTATGCTGTTGTAATGCTGCCTCAAATACTGAATTGTGAATTTCTTTTTTGACGTGATTTCTTTTCCGGTTGCGTCTCTCCACGCGACAAACTGCTCGAGTTTTCTTACCAAAACAGTTCTGACTTTTTCATTGAATTCTTTGAAC
>JAFGRQ010000011.1 GCA_016935155.1 Candidatus Woesearchaeota archaeon | reverse complement strand
CTACCATTATTATTTTTTTATTCATTCCTTTTCCAACTGCAATCGGTTCTTTTGCAGGATAAATTAAATTCGTTGGAAAATTTTCATAGTTGAATCCAATTTGATATTCTCCTTCTGGAACTTTGAAAACAGCAATTCCGTTTTCGTCAGTAAATATATACCCTGCATTTGGAGGTCCTTTGACCGCGTCCTTTTGCCACAAATCAATTTCTATTTTGCTCAATGGCAGGCTGTCCGGTCCCAACAATTCAATTTCAAGAGTTTCATTTCCTGTTATGAATGTAGGCTCCGAATTTGAGCACCCAATAACAAAAATCAACATTAAAATAAGAATTGCCTTTTTCATTTTCATCTAATACTTGCTGTTTGTTAAACAGTATATAAATTCTTTCCTGAAGAAAGTTCCGCAAATCTTTATAAAGCCCAACTCAGTATATTCTTTTTTATGAACATAGCTATTAATGGCTTTGGAAGAATTGGCAGGGTCATTCTGAGAATTTTATGCGAAAGAGGAATTAAAGTAACGGCAATAAATGACCTGGGCGGAGTTGAAACAGCTGCTTACTTGCTGAAACACGATACGGCTTATGGTAATTTCAATGGGAAAGCAGAAATAAAAGAAGGGGATTTAGTTGTAAACGGAAAAAGAATAAAGTTCTTTTCTCAAAAAGACCCTCTCCAGCTTCCTTGGAAGCAGATGAAGATTGATGTTGTGATTGAAGCAGCAGGAGTTTTTAATGAAGGAAATTTGGCTTCACAGCATCTCATCGCGGGCGCAAAAAAAGTGATAATTACAGCTCCGGCAAAAGGAGCAGATGCAACAATAGTTCCCGGAGTCAACCACAGCATTTTGAATAAAAGCCACAACATTGTTTCTGTTTCATCGTGCACAACAAACTGTTTGGCGCCTATTGTAAAAATCCTGAATAATTATTTTGGAGTTGAGAAAGCTCTGATGACCACTATTCACGCTTACACAAATGACCAGGCAATCCAAGACACCGCTCACAAGAAATTAAGAAGGGGAAGAGCGGGAGCAGCAAACTTGATTCCAACAACAACAGGAGCTGCACATTCCGTTGAAGAAGTCATTCCTGAAATGAAAGGAAGAGTGACTGGGTTGGCAGTGAGAGCTCCGGTTATTTGCGGTTCATTAATTGATCTAACAGCAGAACTGAGAAGACCTTTCACAACCGAAGAAATAAATGCAGTATTTGAGCTTGAAGCGAGAAAAGGCATGAAAGGAATTATAGAATATTCCGGGGATGAACTTGTCTCATCGGATGTAATTGAAAATACCCACTCTGCGGTTTTCGATTCGAAGCTGACACAAAAATCAGGAAATTTGGTCAAGATTTTTGCCTGGTATGACAATGAATACGGATATTCCCAGAGAGTTGCTGATGTTGTAGTGATGATGGAAAAATTTGTTTAATTTAGTTCATATCTCTCAATAACTTCAAACACAGAACCCTGTGCTGTTAATGTGGATTTCATAAGTGAAAAAGAAAGTATTTTTCCTCTTGTTTCATTCACTTTAAAACTTTTAACATAGTTAAGCAATTCTTCTTTGCTTTTCAAATTGTGCACTCTTGCAATTGTGATGTGGCTTTGAAATCTTTGCTCTTTTGGAAAATATTTGACAAGAGATTCATCAATTGTTTTCTGCAAATCCAAAACTTCCTGTCCATTCAAGTGCAGCCAAATTATTCTTGCAAACTCCGGAGAAAAAACACCCAGTTCATCAACTGCTGCTTCAAAAGATTTTGCTTTTACTTCTCTTAGTGCTTCTTTGACTTCATCTATTTCTTCTTCGGGAATTTCTGCCAGAAATTTTAAAGTCAGGTGAATATTTTCCGGCTTTGTGTAATTACCAATAATCAAATCGTGTTTCTTTATGTCTGCCTGGATTGTCTTTGCTTCTTCAATTATGCTGTAAGGCAAATCCAGAGCTACGAAACAACGAATGTTCTTTTCCATGATACAACAGAAGAACGGCAATATATAAAATGTTATATTATTTGTAATCAAGCATCCCGCACGCTGCTTTGATATCGGAACCTCTGTTCTGCCGTATGAATGCCTTGTATCCTGCATCTCTCATTGCCTGCTTGAATTCACGCATTCTTTCGATATTTACCTGCTTGAATTTTCCAATTTCATTGAACTGAATGAAATTAAACAAAGTTCTTTTCGGCCATTTTATTTTTGTTAATTTTTCAATATCTTTCTCAGAATCATTTATTCCTTTCATTAATGCATATTCAATCATCAGATATTTTTTGGGATGAATCTTGAAGTACTTGTTTGCAAAATTCAATATTGTTTTTGTTGAAACAGATTTTGGCATTATTTTCTTTCTTGTTTTTTCATCCACAGAATGAACTGACAGTGCAAGATTAAACGGAATATTCAGCAATTTATTCAAATTCTTAAGACAACTTGTTGAAATTGTTATTCTAACATATGCAATTGAATATTTTTTATGAATTTCTTCTGCTGCTTCCAAAACATTTTCCAAATTTAAAGTAGGTTCTCCCATCCCCATAAAAACAACAGAATTTGGAATTTTTCCAATAATTGTCATTACCGTTTCAATCTGTTTCATCATCTCTTCTTTTGTTAAGTTTCTTTTGAAACCCCTTTTTCCTGTAAAACAAAAAGAACATCCGACAGGACATCCAAGCTGAGAAGAAACACAAACTGCATATTTTTCATCTATTGTTGGAATAATTACTGAAACAAATCCTTCCTTGAAGGTTATCTTGATTGTTCCGTCGCTTGATTTCGAAATCATATATTGCATAAGTAATCATCTGCATGCAGGCTTAAAAAAGATAACGTAAACAACTACAATGTCCAATAAGGCTTCTTGTGGCTGTTTTTGAGCTTTTTGAGCCTTCTCGAACAATTAAAAAGGCATATATATTGCCTGTAGTTGTGCTCTTAAAATGGAGGAAGAAGAATTTAGAGATTATCTCTGCCGCGAGGACCTGCCTGAGATAAAAAGAAGGATTCTTGAAGGCCAGCTTCTTTGGAGAGTCTCGCAGGAGATGAAAATTGAAAAGAGAGCAATCCAACAGGACTTCAGGCGAATGACTGGAATGGTGATTTCTACATACAAATATTTGATGGCCGAAAAAAACTACGAAGACATTCTTTCGTCCATAATTAAAGGAAAGTCTCTTGATGAAATCACCACAGACATCAGGACGATGAGAGATACCGATATGCTGAAAGTTTATATCGAAGACAAATCTGAAAAAAATATTGAATATGTTCTTCGTAACGCACCGCTTCTTCTAAAAGAAGAAAGAGAGAGAAAAGAAGCCAGAGAAAATGAAAAACTCGAGGCAAGACTTGTTCAGAGAACGCAAATAAAAAAAGAGGTAAAAAAACCGGCCGTAAAATACATCGTCCCAAAAAGAGAAATCAAACAAAAAGAGGAAGAAATCCTTCCTGAATTCAGCGAAGATGAATGGAGAAAGTACAGAACTGAACTGCTGAAAGAGAAAAACATAAGAAGGCTCATAAGAAAACATAAAATAGATACAGAGCCGAAGAAATTTGCAAGAGCGTTCAACAAATACTACGGAATTTTTTTTGCCGCATACAGCCTTGCAATAAAGAACAAATTGTTAGGACTTGATGTTCAGATGCCTAATGAAAAGGCAGAAAAAGCGCTTTATGAAGACATAATGCTTCCCGACATTAAAAAAATATTCTCGACAGTTGAGGTGCTAAAAGAAACAATTGAAATGAGAATTCAAAACAAGGACAAAAATATTACTGCTGAAAATTATGCAGCAATAAAAGCAAAAACTGCGCCCCTTAGGATAAAAACAAGTCCTGACCAAATTGACTTGAGAGCGATTAAGGCACACACCAGGTACGTTTACGGAGAGATAACTCGGGAGTTTTGGCCGGCGAAAGACGGCATCATGTATTTCCTAAGCAACATTCCTTTGGTTGGAACTCCTGAGCAGATAAAGGGGAAATTCGATGAAATCATGTCTGCTTTGCGGGGAGAAAAAAACGGCAGGGTTATCGGAGAAGCGCCGGTAATGCCAAAAAGACAGTATGATAAAGTACACTCATACGTTCGCCATATTTTTGTGACAAAACTCAAGAAAGAGGACTATCTGCGAATTTTCTCATAAAAGTTTAAAAAGTCATCAAAGAACGTATTTGATATGGTTCAATACAAGCAAAGATGTGTTCGGTGCAAGAAAAACATGGTTCTTATGACTTCAAGAAGCCAGTTTCCGCTGTGTTATGAATGCGAAAAAGCTGAACTTCAGGGAGAAATTGATGACCCAGAAATGAAGAAAATGTTTGACATTCCTGAAGAATTCTACAAAAACACTCCTTTTTTGAGAAGCATAAAGAAAAATTACCTGAAATTCGGCAATTTATCTGCAAAACAAATCGAAGTTTTCAAGAAAGTTGTTGAAGAATTGAGGAATCCTAAAAATAAGGAAGAAGAGAAGGAAAAGAAAGAAAAAGTTTAGAACGGAGTTTTATCATCGTCAGTTACAATTGGTTTTATTGTTTGCGTCTTTTTTACATCATTAAATTTATCCTTTCCGCAAAGACTTCTCAATGTTACTGGCGATTCTTTTTGCATAGCTTCGGCATATTCATTAGCTGTTCTTCTTATATCCCACTGAGCAGGAAGATTTTCTCTTTCTGCACAGAAAGCGTAAACTTGCCTGTTGTTTGCATCAAACAAAACTCTTCTGCTGTTTGCATTTGTTAATGCATAATCCGCAACTGATTCATGCAATCCTGCTCCTAACATAGCATAATAAAGTGATACGGAATCATTAACTACATCAGTTAGTTCCTGCTGAAGTCCAACTGCTTCCACTGAAGGAGGAAGAGTAAATCCTAAGCCCGGATTGTAGCTTTGCGGTATCAAAGTATTCATTCTGTGTCTTTTCATTTGAGCAAATGCGCTTGAACTCATTCCCATTTCCGCAACTCTGTCTCCCAATTCATATTCTCTTAATTTTGGATCATGAACTTCCTGATATTTGTCTGCTTGATTCAACAAATTAATTTTTTCTTCATCACTCATGCGTTTAGCAATGCCCAAACAATAACTGAAAGGTAAATTGCTTGAAGAGAAAATTAAACCGGCAGGTATTGAATCATCTCTTTTCATTCCTGTAAAAAGTTTCGCTCTGTTAAATTCATCGTCGGGATTGAATTTATATTTCTTTATCAATTCGCCGACGTGCTTTGCTAATTCTGCTCTTGTTTTTGAGAAGTAATCAACTGGCTTCGTGTATTTTATCACAGAAGGCGCTAGTCCATCGACCACCTTGAATATCTTTTCCCCGAGTTCTCTTTCTTCTTCATTGTCTGCACTTCTTAATTTTGTTATGAGCGTTTCGATATTTCTTGCCGAAGCAGAATAACCTATTTGAGCCTGCGTGGATAATCCCAAAGAATATCTTGCATCTTCTTTTCCTAATCCTTCTCTTGTTCCTTTTTGTTTCTTTAGGAGTTCCATAACTTTATCTGCACTATGTTCTATTTTGATATCTTGTTTTAGTGATTTGAATAACTCTTCATAATCTTGTTTGTGATGCCAGTCAGTTATTGTGCCAATATTTCTTTTGTAAAAACCATTTTGCCTGTCAACAACCCAGATAAATCTTTTTTCTAATCCTGTTCCTTTTATTTCCCTAGGAATAACAAAATCTCCTTCCATAGTAATATATCTTTGAGATTTTTCAGTATAAGCCTGCAAACGCTTTTCTTCGAGAGCTTCGACAGCAGTTCTTGACAATCCCATTATATCAAAATTAAAAAATGCATGCTCCGCAATTGATTTGTGCCCCATCGAAAAAATAACTGCCTGATTAGTCTGCCTGGATGCCTTCACGTCTCGTCTTGCATCTTCTCTTAACTCAGGTATTTTTCTAGGATCTCTTGAAATTCTTGCGTAAGAAGCGGCAATCGTTTCAGGACCGAGTTCTCTCAATGATTTTCTTATTGCTGCCTTTTCTTCTTTAGAAAGTTTGTCTTTTCTTAATGCTAATTCTATTTTTCTTAATCCATCCTTATCGACGTTAAATCCAGCGAGTTTTACTTCCATTAAATCCCCTTTGGTTACAGCACAAATACCTATTATTTAAACAATTCCTTGTCAATTATCAGTGACGAAAGAAAACCTATATAAACACCTCAACCTCAAGTAACAGTATAATGGTGAAAGACAAAGTTCAGCAATTTGACCTTCTAATAATAGGTTCTGGTTCGGGATTAAACGTTATTCCTGACGGATGGAAAGTTGCAGTAGTCGAAAAAGGAAAATTGGGCGGAACATGCCTTAACAGAGGATGCATTCCAAGTAAAATCCTAATTCATTCAGCAGATGTTGCAGAAACAATAAAAAATGCAAAGAAATTTGGTTTGGACGCAAAGTTAAACAAAGTCGATTTTGCAAAAATAATCTCAAATGCTTCGAAACATGTTGATAATAGTTCAGCAAAAATTGAAAAGGGATTGATGAACAGCAAGGACATAACCTTATTCAAGGGAACTGCAAAATTTATTGATAATAGAACTGTAAAAGTTGGAAACAACATCATCAAGGCAGATAAAATAATTATCGCAGCGGGAGCAAGACCGAGTATTCCTAATATTCCTGGATTAAACAAGGTAAAATACATGACTAGCACAGAAGCATTAAGATTAAAAAATCAGCCAAAAACATTGACAATCCTTGGCGGCGGCTACATCGCATGCGAACTTGCACATTTCTTTGGCTCATTAGGTACAAAAATAAACATTGTTCAGAGAAGCAACGTACTTTTATCAAGAGAAGATGAAGAAATTTCGAAAAAATTCACAGAAATATTTTCAAAGAAATACAACGTAATTCTGAACGCAGACATAATCAAGGTTTATCAGAAAGGAAAGAAAAAATACGTTGATGTAAAAACAAAATCAGGGAGAAAAACATTAATTTCGGATGAAATTCTTGTTGCAATGGGAGTAACATCCAACGCAGACACATTAAATCTTCAAAAAACAGGAGTTAAATTAAACAAAAACGGATTTGTTGAAACAAATGATTATCTAGAAACAACAGCAAAAAATATCTGGGCGTTGGGAGATATAACTGGAAAGAAAATGCTCAAGCATTCCGCAAATTACGACTCACAAATTGTTTTTGAAAATGCCATTGCAGGAAAAAAAGTAAAAACAAACTACTCCGCAATGCCTCACGCAATATTTTCATCTCCTCAAATAGCAGGAGTTGGATTGACAGAACAGGAATTAAAAGAAAAGAACATCGATTACGCAGTTGGAAAATACGATTTTATAAAAACAGGAATGGGACTTGCCTTGCAGGATGAAGAGGGATTTGTTAAGATAATGGTAAATCCGAGAACAAAGAAAATACTTGGCTGCCACATCGTGGGAACTAATGCATCAATCTTGATTCACGAAATCGTTGTGGCCATGCAAAATAATCTTGATGTTGACAGCATAGCAAACACTATTCACATTCATCCTGCTCTTAATGAAGTAATTCAAAGAGCAATTGGAAATATTTAAAAATTCGGGAGGAAAAATAAACAACATGGCTAAGAAAATGAAGTCAAAGGTTGAATTCTTCAATTTGGATAAAGAGGTTGCTAAACAGCACTTCAGAGTTGCTATTTTCGGTTCTGCAAGAATTAAGCCAAACAACAAAGATTACAAAGAAGTAGTTGAGCTCGGAAAATTTCTTGGAGAAAAAGGGATTGATGTTGTTACTGGCGGCGGTCCTGGAATAATGGAAGCCGCCTGCAAAGGACATGAACTTGGAAGGAAGAAATTCAAAAATCATTCCCATGCTTTCGGACTGACAATCAGACTCCCGAAAGAACAGCACGACAACAAGCACTTCGACATGAAGAAAGACTTCATCAAGTTTTCATCAAGATTAGATAATTTTATTCAGCTGTCCGATGCTGTTGTTGTTGCAACAGGCGGTGTTGGAACGTTGTTAGAATTCCTTTATACCTGGCAATTAGTACAAGTTGAACATATTTATGACATTCCGATAATTTTATTGGGAGACCAGTGGCCTCCATTGATTGAATGGGTCAAAAAAGGCCCTTTGAAAAATAAATTGCTTAATCCAGAAGATTTGCATCCGCTTTACACAGTAAAAAGTGCAAAAGAAGCTTACAAACTAATTCACTTAGTTCATGAAGCATACAAAAAAAACAAGAATCATAATCATTTAGCTTCTTCTTCTTTTCCGAAATAAAAAGATTGTAGGAATTACTTCCCACAACCGCAAGTTTTTCCCTGTGTTGCTCCGCAAGTTGCTAATCCGCAATTGTTTTCTGCTGTACAAGAATTTCCGCAAGTACTGCATGATATTTTTGGTGCTGATTCATTGCTTGTTAAGGCATTTACTCCCGCAACCAAACCGATTGCCAAACTGACAACCAGCAAAGCAATTATTGCTATGTTCATTTTAATTACCTCCAAGAATAACTTGCCTGAAACAGCTTATTAAAGAAGATGTGAAACTGGTTTCAACTAAATTTTATATTTCTCAAATTCTCCTTCATTTCTTCTTTCTTCTGGAGGAATCCATTTTAATCCTAATTTATTGTAAATTTCTTCTTCGTTAGAGCCGGCAATCATTTGCTTTCCTTTGAACAACCCGTACTCGCTTAATTTGTATCCTTTGCTTTTTGCAATCTTTCTCAGCTCGATGTTGTGCATCTTGCTTCCTGTGAAGTACTGCAGTGCAGAACCGAAACTTTCTTTTGGAACAACCCGGATATCTGCCTGCATTCCATTTCTCAAAATAATTTCAGATTTTGTTTTACCTTTCGCAGCAACTTTCATAACAACAGGCATTGATGTAAATTTATCCATGATTGGAGCTGAATTGTCTGAAATAACTAAAATATCGATATCTCCTATTGTTTCTTCTTTTCTTCTTAATGAACCTGCAGACTCTATTTTTTCAGCTTCCTTCAGTTTTTTTAATTCAGCAATTATTTTGTTCGCTATTTCGCTTGCTTCTTTAAAAGAAAATCTTTTTTTGTGAGCTTTGATTGTCCAAAGATTTCTTCTTATTCTGTCCTCGCTTGCTTCTCCAAATCCCTCTAAATCTTTCAATTTGTGCTGTGCAACTGCTTTCTTCAAAGACTGAACAGAAGTTATGTTTAATTTTTTGTATAGGAAGTAAGCTTTTTTAGGACCGATTCCTGGAATGTCCATAACATTGTAAAGTCCTTTCGGAATTGTTTTCTTTAGTTCTTTGTAAGCGTCAATTTTTCCTTTTTCGATGTACTGGACAATTTTCTTTCCAATACCTTCTCCAACGCCGGGAATGTCTTCCAGCGCTTTTAATCCGCCTTTCTTGTATATTTCAGAAACATCTTGTTTTAATGTTAAAATTGACTTTGCAGCAGTTCTGTAAGCTCTTGGCTTCCAATCTACATTTTCCATATCAAGAATGTCCGCCATTTCAGTTAAGATTTGAGCTAGTTCCTGGTTGCTCATGCTTGATATTTAGAAGTTGGAGTTTTTAATCTTTTTGAGAATGTTTTTTGACTTTTGAATAAACCCAGGCAGGAATGTCTATTGGAAGAGAAACCATCTTTCCAGCCAATGAAGCAACCGGAATATCATAAAGTCCTTCTCTTTTCTCTTGTTCTTTTGCGTGTCGCATTTCACGGAAATGTATTTCATTATCGCTCATTCCAGAATGAAGCTCTAGTTTTTTAGTGGCGATATTCCCTCTGCCAATAAATTCAGCTAATCCGTAAATAAAACCAAGAATTGATGAGCCCACAGCACAACTTATGCTCGGTTCTGCTTGATAAAAATTATATGCAAATAAAGCAGGATAAACTAAAACCACATTTGTAGCGGCCGAAACTTCAGAAGCAGTGGTTGCATCATATTCTCCTTTAGTCAATTTTTCTATTCCTTCTTGAACATTTCTGCTTAAATTACCTAATACAGGATATGACACTATTCTTGCTAATGTTTTCAATTCGTCTTTCATTTTAAGCCCAAAGTTAAACTAATTTATATAATTACGGGTTAACCAATATCTTAATAAACTACCTAATTATGTGTGATTTATGAATTTAAGAGAAACAATAGTTGAACTGGAAAAGGTCAATCGTCATATTGAAAATAATGACTTTTCAAAACTGCATCTTTCTGGAGCAGAAATCCTTGCAAAAGAAGGTTTGCTGCAAATAGTAGAATATAAAGAAGCACCAGTATTTCTTGATAAAGATGAACAGTATTATCAAGGGTTATTAGAAGATGCTAAAGACTTATCTAAAAAAAGAGAACTTCTAGAACAAAAACCCCCTTTACTTAAAAGATTATTTCAAAAGAAAGCAGAAAAAGAAAGCAGAAAAAAGGAATTAGTCGAGGTTCTCAAAGAGCAATATGAATTGCAAAACGAGATTATATTTATGAAAAATCACGCACTCATGACTGATGAAAGGTATGTTGCTCTAACTCATTTTGGAAGAAGAATTCATTTAAACTTTGCAGTAAAAGACATTGGAGAATATGGATTGCATCTTGAACATCCAACTTCTGATGTAGATATAGGTCTTCTTGTGTCAAAATGGAAGGACCTAGATTATGGAATAACACCAATACACCACGCTGCAAAAACACTAAATGTTCCAATTGACGAAATGCTTCTTGATACGCAAATCAGATTATGCGATTTGATAAGAAGTGAAAAAAGAAAATTTGAAGAAAATTACAAAGGAAATGAACTTAATACAGAACTTAATTACAAACATCATTTTGATGATAAAAACGGTCGTGAGATTTATGAAAAAATGCCTGCGGGAATCATAGCAGCACTTGTAGAAGCTTACAAAACTAATAAAAGTCACGGAAACTTTGGTTTAATTCTTAGTGATAAAGAAACACGATTACAAAATCCAGTTGCTATGTGGAGTAAAAAAACAGGAGAATGGGATGTAAATGGCGGAAATCAATATGATTCGCCAGAAATGCACGTATCTTATGAAGATGCTCCTTTATTTGCAGAAATAGTTCCATGCGAGAAGGATGCAGGGGTTGTTGTTCAAGAAGTTAGTCGTTAAATTCTACTGTAATTTTTCTTTCTTCGAGAACACATAGACTTTATCGTTCTTTCTTACTTTGTCTGGAACTTTAATTGTTAAATCATCTCCTTTCTTTGCTTCTTTTGCCGGTTTTTCATTCACGAATAAACTTTGAAGTTTAAATTGAAGAACTCCTGTTGTTGGTCCGATAATCAAAATTTCATCATTTTCTTTTATTTTGCATGACTCGATAATTATTTGTGCAACGTTTGGTTTTGGAAAGTAATTTTCAACATAACCGATATGAACTTTTTCTTTTGTTGCTTTAGAACCATAAGCTCCGGACCATTCTCCTAGCTTTTTTCCGAGGTAATATCCTCCTTGCCAGAATCCTCTGTTGAAAACACTTTCTAATTGCTTCGTCCATTCCTTTACTTTGTTTTTAGTGTAAGTTTTGTTTTCTATTGCATCCAAAGCTTCTCTATAAACTTTAACTGTTGTGTAAACATATTCTGGATGTCTTCCTCTTCCTTCTATTTTCAAAACAGAAACTCCTGCTTGAATTATTTTATCTAAGAATCCAATTGTGCATAAATCTTTTGGAGACATTATGTATTTGTTTTCAACTCTTAATTCATCTCCTGTTTCTTCATCAATCACTTTGTAAGAACGTCTGCACGCCTGCAAACACATTCCTCTGTTAGCAGATTTGTTGTACTGCGCTAAACTCATATAGCATTTTCCAGAAACAGAAACACACAAAGCTCCGTGGATGAATAATTCAACTTTGACTAAATTTCCACTTGGTCCTTTTATTTTTTGTTTTTTAATTTCTTTTATTATATTTTTTATTTGATTTAGATTTAATTCTCTAGCTAAAACAACAACATCAGCATATTTTGAATAAAATTTAACTGCTTCAATGTTTGAAATATTTGCCTGAGTTGAAATATGCGTTTCTAATTTAATCTTTTTTGCATATTCTAATGTTGAAATGTCGCTTGCAATAATTGCTGTAATTTTGGCTTTCTTTGCTTCATCGCAAATCTTCTTCATTAATTTTAAGTCTTGGTCATACATTATTGTATTTAATGTTAAATATGACTTTACTTTGTTCTTTTTGCAGATGTCTGCTATTTTCTTTAAGTCTTTAATCGTGAAGCTCTTTGTAGCTAAAGCTCTCATATTAAGATGTTCTATTCCAAAATACACTGAATTCGCGCCAGCCTGTATAGCGGCTGCTAGAGCTTCATACGAGCCTACTGGAGCCATTAAGTCGATATTCATAGAAACTAAGATTTAACTGGTGTTTTTATTGGTTTCTATTGATTTCAAATAATCGTTAAAATTAGGCACCAATAACTTCAAATCAGGAGATAAAGGATATTTCTTCATTGTTTTGATTGGAACTAACTCTATTTTTGAGAAACGTTCAGGTTCCATTATTTTTGGAGTTCCTTTCTTTATTGCTGTCAAGAACTTATGAGCAACTGCATTTCTTCCGTCCGGAATTTTAAATTCAACGCTAACAAAATGTTTTAACGGAGAAAACTCAACATCGCCGAGTTCTTCCTTTCCTTCTCTGACTGCTGCCTTTTTCAAATCATCCATTGTTATTTTGTTTTTATCTTTCAAATCAGAAAGCTGCATTCTTCCTCCTGCAGTTTCAAAATGATTGTGTTCTGTTCTGTACAATAAAAGAAGTTCGTTATTTTTTGTTACAATAATGCAGCTAACAAGAACTAATTTTCCGTCTTTGTATATTTCTTGTTCCATTAACAAAAATCCTCAATTACTTTCTTTTTGACTTCTTCAGGAACAAGATTAAGTTTATGTATTTTATCAAGTTTATGCCATTCTAATTTAAAACTGTTTTCTTTCGAATTTATTTCTGCTTCTGGTCCACTTAATGCAGATTCTCCTTCGAATTCGGTAATTAGATAATAAGTACATGTTCTTCCATCAAATTCATTGTGTATTTCCCATAATTTTTTATCAAGTTTCACATCCAAACTTGTTTCTTCTTTCATTTCTCTGATTGTGGCCTCTTCAGTAGTTTCTCCTTCTTCCACTCCTCCGCCAGGAAACACATAATATTCTCTGTTTTTGAAGAATCTATGAATTAAAAGAATTTTGTTGTCGTTAAGGACTATTGCAGCTGCTCTCATAATTTTAATGCCTCAGCACAACAACATTAGTCATTCCGCGTCTTTTTCTTTCGATTAAGCCTTTGCCTTCAAGTCTGTCAAGAATTCTTGTTACTTTGACTTTGGTCAGTCCTGTTTTTGAAACCAATTCTGATTGAAACACACTTCCTTGTGCATTCAAAATAATCTCAAACACTTTTTTCTCGTCATCATCAAGTTCAGAAATAACTTTCTGATAGTTTGCTTTTGTTATTTTGTTTGGTTCAATTTGTTCTTTTATTCTTTTGAATTTGGTTATTATTTTTTCTTCCTGACTAAAGAAAATCAAATAAATTCCCATTCCAGCCATAAATGCTAGTAAAATTCCGTTAATCATCAATTGCTGAT
>JAFGRQ010000010.1 GCA_016935155.1 Candidatus Woesearchaeota archaeon | reverse complement strand
GCCGGTGAAAGTAGAATGAAATACACAACAAAAGTTTCAGCAGAGAAGAAGTCTGAGGTAGATGACTTTGTAAAACTTTTAGAAACTTATCCTATTGTGGGAGTCATAAACATGGAGACTCTTCCTTCAAAACAATTGCAGGCAATAAGAGGAAAATTAAGAAAAGACATTGTCATAAGAATGACAAAGAAAAGAATTTTGCTAAGGGCAATTGAAAAAGTTAAAGACAAAAAGAAAGGAATCGAAAACATATTGAATTACGCGGGCGGAATGCCTGCCCTTTTATTCACAAGGGAAAATCCTTTCAAGATTTACAAATCAATTTCAAAATCCAAATCAAAAGCTCCGATGAAACCAGGACAAAAGGCGCCTTTTGATATAATCATCCCAAAGGGACCTACACCATTCACACCAGGTCCTGTAATTTCAGAACTGGCAAATCTCAGAATAAAAGCAGGAGTTGCCGGCGGTAAAATTGAAATTAAAGAAGATGCAAAAGTTTTGAAGGAAGGAGAAATTTGTTCAGCTCCCTTGTCAAGCATGCTTATGAGATTAAGCATAGAGCCAATGGAAATCGGTCTTAATATCGTTGCTATTTATGAAAACGGAACTATTTATGAACATAAAGTTTTGTCTATAGACGACGATGTAGTCAGAGCAAATATCACACAAGCACATTCATGGGCATTGAATCTTGCTGTTGAAGCAAAGATTGTAAACAAGGCAACCGCAGAATTGATGCTGATGAAAGCAGAGAGAGAAGCAAAAGCTTTGGAATCTGCAACAACTAAATGATCATGGAGGAATAAAATGGAATACATATACGCAGCAATGTTAATCCACAAATCTGGAAAGAAAGTGGATGAACAATCGGTTAAGAAAGTACTTGAAGCCGCTGGCGTAGCTGTTGATGAAGCAAGAGTTAAAGCTTTGGTAGCTGCACTTGATGGATTAAACATCGAAGAAGCAATACAAAAAGCTGCAGTAGCACCTGTTGCCGCTGCCGGACCTGCTACAGCACAAGCTGAAGCCAAGAAGGAAGAGAAGAAAGACGATAAAAAGTCTGAAGAATCAGCTGCTGCCGGATTAGGAGCACTATTCGGATAAGGAGTTTTTTAACTCTTTTTTCCCTTTTTATTTTTAGTACTGTGAGTAAGGACATGGACAACGACAGAAATGTATCTGAATTAAGAAATGAGTTGAATTCTTTAGACAAGACTAAAGAAGAATATTTTGGTCTTAGTAAAAGCAACAGAGCAAAACTCAACGAATTAAGAGGAAAAGTTCAGACTCTTAAGAACGAAAGAAACAAGCTTACTGATTCTGTAAAAAAGATTAAAGTTGAAAGGGATGCTCTGAATAAAACATTAAAAGAAAAAATTGAAGCATTCAAGAAAATCGCTCCTAAAAAAGTTGAGAAACCTAAAGAACATGTTAATGTTGGATTTTTAAGAAAAGAAATCAAAGCAATGGAATACAAGATTGAAACAGAAGGTCTTGATTTTGACAAAGAACAGAAATTGATGAAAATAATAAAAGAAAAAAAGAAGCTGGTTGATTCTGCCGGACCGGCAAAACTAAGTAGCGAGGCAAAACTTTTGTCAAATGAAATTGATGCAATAAGAGCAAAAGCTGACGAAATTCACAAAAATATGCAAGTACAGGCAGCAGAAAGCCAAAAAAAACACGAAGAAGTTATTAAATTATCAAATGAATTGAAAGAAATTGAAGCAAAACAAAAAGAAATTGATGATAAATGCAAGGAATTCAAAGCAAAAGTTCATGATGTTAATGAGAAACTGAAAGGACAATTAGACAAGGCTATTTTGGATGCTAAAGAACATCCTATTCAGCACAAAGAAAACAGAAAAGAAAGAAGGAAGAAAGAATTCGGAAAAGAAAAAGAACACAGGCACAATCACACAATTGAAGAATTACAGAGAAAAGTTGAAGAGAAAATAAGAAAAGGAGAGAAATTAACTACGGATGATTTAAGAGTTTATCAGGCAAAGAGATAATTACCTTACTTTTTGTCCTACTTCTATTGGCGTTCCGCTGGATGAAGGTATTTGTTCGCACTTAGGACAGTAGGGAACTTGTTCGTAATGACACTGACCGGAACCAGACATTGGAAATGGTCCATCCCAGATTGGATGAGCAACTGTCGCTCCTTTAATATCAGAATCGCACGTTGCACATTTGTATTTTTGTTCTCCTTTATCGTTTTCTTCAACAATTTTGTAAACAACAGTTCTGCCTTTTCCTCTCATAAATTCCTGTCCATTACTATCCTTAGCGAACTCAGGAACAAAAGCTAACCAAGGATTGAGCTTTAACTGCTCTTCCCATTCTTTATTCATAGAAAACACTAATGTATCGAGTGTCATGGAGACAGCAAATCCATCTAATATATAAAATTAACCTTTCAAATCAACAGCACTTGCTTCTTTAATTTTAACATTAACTTCCTGTCCCAATTTATAATTACCTTTGACAACAACTTGTTTATAAGAATCATTTTTGCCAATGAATGTTCCATTCTTTCCTTTTTCTGTGATTAGGATTTTTTGTTCTTTGCCTATGAATTGTTTGTTGTGTTCCAAACCGAGTTTCTTAAATAAATTCATAATTACTGAAGTTCTGTCTCTTGCTTCAGCACCATCAACTAATTTTAATTTTGCTGCAGGAGTTCCTGGTCTTGGCCAGAATCTTGAATAATTTATCATGTCAATTTTTAATTTCTTGATTATTTTTACAGTTTCTTCAAAATCTTTCTCTGATTCTGTTGGATATGCAACAATTATGTCCGTCATTACTGAAATATTTGGAATTTTCTTGAACTTAGAAACAACCTTGACAAAATCGGAAACTTTGTACTCTCGGTTCATATCTTTAAGCACTTTATCGCTTCCGGATTGCAAAGGAATATGAATAAACTTGAAAACTCTCTTGTCTTTCATTAATTCAATTAATTCATTTAAATAAGAAACAAAATGCTGAGGATTTCCCATTCCGATTCTTATTTTAAAGTCTTTTTTTATTGTTAGAGTTGACTTTAACAAATTAGCAAGGTTTGTTCCGATATCAGAACCATAGCAAGCATTATCTTGTGAAGTAAGCCATATTTCTTTTGCTCCGTTGTCAACAGCTTTGCTTATGTGTCTTACGATGTCTTTGACGAGATATGAATTCAATTCTCCTCTTGCGTGTTTTGTTTTGCAATATGTACATGAGTTTAAGCAACCTTGTGAAATTGGAACAATTTCAATCAATTCGTTCTTTCTTATTTTTGGAAGATTTAATCTTCCTTCGTCTTTTCTGTCTAAGAATGAAATAATCTTTCCTTTTAATGTTTCTTCAACAGCTTCGACAATTCTTTTAATCTGATATGTTCCAATTCTTGAATAATCTGAATAATCTTTTAATTGAGATTGAGGAATGCAACCCGCAATTATTATTTTTTTATCAGGATTTTTTTCTTTTATTTCGCTTAATTTTTTAATGAAAGCAGACTCAGTAGGACCTTTTACAGTACATGAATTCAAAACAATTAAATCAGCATGCTTTTCATCATAAACAATCTCATGTCCTGCTTCGGAAAGCAAACCTTGCATTACCTCAGAATCTGCTACATTAGCAGAACAACCTTGAGTAAAGAAGTATATTCTTGCCATGAAAATAAAGAAAAATTAAGAATATTTAAGCCTTTAACTTTTCCATGTATCCGCATTTGCCGCAGGACTTTCTGTCCTTGTGCAAAGCAAGTAATGAGCCTTCGCATTTAGGGCACATTCCGCCTTTTCTTATTAGTTTGTCTCCTTCAATCTTGTAAGCCTTGTAAACGTGATATGATTTTCCCTTCTTTGCGGGAGCTGCTCCTTTAGATGCTGGTTTTTTTGCGTCTGCCATTTTATTGGGCCGGTACCTCTGCTTTTTTCTGCTTGATTCCTGTTTTTGCAATTATTTTTTTATCAACAATTTTTGTAAGAACATCTTTTAATTTGTATGCATAAGCAACGACATCTGCATTTCTGCTTCCGAATGAAGGAGTTATGCTCGAAACAAGCATCAATTCTGGTTTTGCATCAATTTTCTTCGCCAGCTCCGCGATAATATCATTTCTTGCAGGAATTGCATTTTCAAATTCAACCGTAGCTGTGATTTTTTCTCTTGACAGCAAAGGTTCCTCAATTTTTTTATTTATTACTAATTTCATTTTTTCTCCGTCTACCTGCATTTTATTGCATATTCTCCATTTTCATGGAAGCCTGCTTTTTTTGCAACCTGTGATTTTGATGCATCGAGTACATTTATTCTTCCCTGATAGCTCGTTGCGGTGTCTGCCGAATGGCATCTCGGACAAACATCTCCTTCATAAAATAATTTGTCTCTCTTGCATATGCTTCTTTTTGTCATTTTAAACCTTCTTCTTAACTTCTTTTTTCTCTTTTACGGGAGCTGATTTTTTGTTTTTGTCCTCTTCAATCCAGTCAAGTTTTCCCAATCCCGGCTGTCTCATTGTCAATCCTAATTTTGGATTTGTAATGTCCTTGAATGAAACTGCGACAACTCTTGCTCTGCACATATCCCCCACTTTCAGATTTCTCTTTGAATCTCTTCCGCTCAAAACCTTTTCTTTTGAAAATGTGACGAAATCGTCCATCGTCTGCGAAACATGAATCATCCCTTCAATTGGACCGAGGTTAATGAATGCGCCAAAATCAGCAACATCCTTGATTGCTCCGTTGAGAACCTCGTGCATTTCTGGCTTGAATGTTAAAAGTTCGAATGTTGTTTCATAAAATGAAGCTCCGTCTCCGGGAACTATGAGTCCCTCTCCAACCGAATTAACTCTAGAAACATCTATTACAACACCAATGTCCTGCGAAATGAAACCTTCGTACTTCTCCTTTATTGTTTTGATTACCGAAGTATTCAAATCAGAACCAAATAGATTTGGAGGCACCCTTATGTGGTCTTTTACTGTTGTTTTGTAAAACATTTTAGTTTAGCACCAGATATTGTTTTTGTCTTAAGACGATGGTTTTTATACCTTTCTTTTTAAGCTCTCTTTTGAGCTCCCGGTCACTTGTGGCCACGATATAGCCTTCCAACCCCAGGATTATGTCATCTACATAGTCTTTTGAGGTTGTTTTTAAAGTCTTCGGTTTTTTGGCCTCTAAAATGGCCTTTGCAAGCCTTGCAGCGGTCTTTTCCTTTCCTTTTTGGGTTTCAATTATCCTATCCAGCTCGTCCCACGTCTTGTCCAAAACATACAACTCGAACTTGTTTTCCAGAATTCTCGCGAATTCCGAGTATATGTCTACCTTGAAGTATGCAGGGATTAAAATGAAGTTTGTGTCGAGCAAGACTTTAATCATAATTCAAGCCGCTTTTTTCAAATTTATAAATTATCTGCTTTTGTAGAAGTTCATTCTGTCAAGAACATAATCAAATATCAAGGAATAAACGAAGAATGCCATCAGCAACTGTATCAGTTCAAGCATTCCAACAAAAGAGAAATTAAGCAAGGCAAATGCTATTGCAACTGTTGCAAATCCTTTTGGAACGAACAAAGCAATCTCAACCCTTTCTGCGGAACTATAATGCCAAAGAGCCAGTGATGCAGAAATTAATCTCAGCAGCAAATAAAACAAAAATAACCCAACAGACAATCTCAAGAACTCCCATGTGAACGGAATCTGTATTACTGAACCAATAACAAGAAGAAGCAGAATTTCAACGATTGAATCGATTTTGAAAAGTTTTGATCTCAGCACCTGCCTGTTCTTTATGAAAACGTTGGCGAATATAAACCCCATCACAGCAACAGCAACCAGCCCGTTGCCATCTATTTTTAGAGCTGCAAGATATGCAACCAAAATTGCGGCTGCAGAGACGAGAGGAGACATCCATTCAAATCTCCTGTAACTAAGAAGTTTGAAAAGAATTATCGAAACAATAACTCCTATGCCTATCCCGCCAAAAACATTTACCGAAAACGAAATGATTGTTCTTGCCGCAGTTCCGTACGGAGCAACGGTCTGCATGAATGTTATTATCAGAAAAGGAATAATAAGAACAAACGCGCAGGAAATATCTGATTCTTCCTTGAGAAACTGCAGAATTTTGTTTTTCGGAACGTGATGCTTGGGAAATATTGTGTAATACTCAACACAGCTTACCATCAATGAAAAAAACAGGGCAATAAACCATTGAAGCTTGAACAAAAGCATGGTCAAATAAGTAATAAGAAAAACATTCAAAAGCAGGTTCAGAAAGAAAAACGAAAAAACATCTTTTGATGTTTTATCAAAATTTGAAAACCTAATCTTGCTTGTTGAATCGAATATTGCAATAATCACCGCGATTATACTGAACGCTGCAAGCATGAATCCGGGGAATGAAATAACAGGCCTTCCGTAATAAATTATGTTTGCAAATATTGCTCCAACTGCAAATAATGTTAATGCTAACGGCAATTTTGTCTTTTTTGAAATGCCTATTGCGATTATTCCTCCAAGAAGGATTAAAGTCAAGCTAATCAACAAAGTAACAGCATCAGCCATAAAAAGAGTTTAATTGATTTTGGGTTTAAATAGATTGCTATGAATTGACCTCCCAGCATTTCCTTTTTTAGTTTTAGTTTAATTAAACTAATTAAAAACCAGGTGTTGGGTTGTAATCTTGGTTCGGCAGAGGATTTTCTAAAACCAAGCTTTTTTAAAGGCAAACACGGAATTAAGACACATGAAACTGTTGTCAGAAGTCATCTCAAAAATAAAGCCGAAAGAAGGCTCATTCGATAAGGAAATAAAAGAAGTAGTTTCAAAAATAAATTCGGAATTAAAGAAAAACAAAATAAAAGCAGAGACTGTTGTTGGAGGTTCTTTTGCAAAAGATACTCATTTGGTTGGAGACCATGACTGCGATATTTTCGTGAGATTTGACTACAAGAAATACAAGGAAACTGATTTGTCTGAATTGCTTGAAAAAGCATTAAAACAATTCAAAGCAGAAAGAGTTCATGGAAGCAGAGATTATTTCCAGTTCAAAAAATCATTAAATTATGAAATTGTTCCTGTTCTGAAAATAAATAAAGCGAGCGAAGCCGTTAATGTTACTGATGCTTCTCCTTTGCATGTTGCATGGTCAAAAAAACACAAAATGAGCGATGAAATAAGATTAGCAAAAGCATTTTGCAAGGCATACAAGATTTACGGCGCAGAATCTTACATAAAAGGATTTTCAGGACATGTGTTGGATATTTTGACAATTTATTACGGCAGTTTTATTAAATTGCTTAAAGCTTCTCAAAAATGGAAGGACAAAACAGTGATTGATATTCAAAAATATCACGATGATGCTTTATTTGAATTAAACACAGCAAAAACTCAGAGTCCTTTGATTGTTGTTGACCCCATACAAAAAGACAGGAATGCTGCAGCTGCATTGAGTTATGAAGCTGTTGATGTTTTTAAGAAAAAAGCTTCTGAATTCTTGAAAAAGCCAAGCGCTAAATTCTTTGAGAAGCATGTTATGAAAAAAGAAGATTTGAAAGACGCTTTGATTATCGATGTTGTTCCTCAGGAAGGCAAGAACGACATTGTCGCCACAAAAGTTCTGAAAGTAATTGAAGAACTTGAAAGACAATTAAAGAAAAACGATTTTGTGATTAAATCTTGGGGTTGGGAATTTGCAGCAGAAACATTCATTTGGTTTAAATTGAAGAATGAAAAATTAAGTGCTGAAACAATTGTTGAAGGTCCTCCTGTTAAAATAGAGAAACATGCTGAAATGTTCAAGAAAGCTTACAAATCTGTTTTTGAGAAAAAAGGAAGATTGTATGCAAAAACAAAAAGAAAATACGTTAATTCGAGAGATTTAATCAAAGATGTTTTGAATTCTGAATATGTTAAAGAAAGAGTTGAAAGAGCCAGATTAGAATGAAAAAAGAAAATTTATAAACAAACAACATTATGAATGAAACATGAAAATAAAGAATACAAACGCAGGATTCTTTCACAGATTAAAACACGATGAAGAATTTCAAATAAAAGCATTCAGTTTTTTAATCATAAAGTCCCTTGTAATTTTCTTAATCACAGCAATAATCATAGGAAACAAAGAATTTGTATATTATGATTTGGTAATACTTCCACTGGTTTTGTTTGTGTTTTTTGTTC
This sequence comes from Candidatus Woesearchaeota archaeon, assembly GCA_016935155.1. GTDB lineage: Archaea > Nanobdellota > Nanobdellia > Woesearchaeales > UBA10107 > UBA10107. The sequence continues at coordinate 6,322 of JAFGRQ010000010.1, read as the reverse complement.
ATAGACGAATACAAATGCACATGCTTGTTACATCTCTGCTGTATGTCATTTTCATTATGCACGCGGCAGGAGGAGTGATGCACATCGCAGGAACCAGACTATACGACATCACATTCGGAATAATAAAATTCGACAACATCGTGCACTTTTTAGGAAGTTTTGTAACTCTTTTGATTGTTTATGGACTTTTTACTCATTATGTAAACAGAAAGGGTAAAAGATTTAATGAATTTTACTTGTTCATTTTGCTAGTTCTTTGTTCTGCTGGTGTGGGAACGCTCATCGAAATGGTTGAGCTGATTGGTGTTGTGTTTTTTGATGCTTCAGAAGGCGTTGGCAATTATATGAACAATGCAATCGATCTTTTTGTTAATCTGCTGGGAGCAATAGCAGCAGGTATTTTTGTTCTGAGATACAGGAGAAGAAAACTATTCAAGAAACTAATAGACTAAATGGTTTGGCCAACCAAAACACTTATAAATCAGCCAAACAGACGCCTATTTCTATGACACAGGAACACTTTAAGAAAATATTCATGCAAGGAGATGCATTTACAGATATTCTCGGCCAGGACAAAGTCAAACACGATTTAAAGTCTGCTCTATTGATGAACAGGCACGTTTTAATAATTGGGCCTCCAGGAATTGGAAAAACAACAATTGCAAAGAATGCTGCAAAATTACTTCCGGATATGGAAGTTAATGACTGCCCATATCATTGCGATCCAAAGAATCCTGTTTGCCCCGAATGCAAGCTTGGAAAATCAAAAAAGAAACTAATCTCTGGTTCCGAACGGTTTGTCAGAATTCAAGGTTCTCCTGATTTAACTGCTGAAGATTTGATTGGAGATATAGACCCGGCAAAGGCAATGCAGTATGGTCCATTGAGCTTGCAGGCTTTCTCTCCTGGAAAAATATTCAAAGCAAACAACGGTGTTTTGTTCTTCGATGAATTAAATAGATGTCCTGAAAAATTGCAGAACGCATTATTGCAGGCGCTGCAGGAAAGATATGTCACAATCGGTTCATATGATGTTGATTTACAGACAAACTTCATTTTCATAGCAACAATGAACCCAGAAGATTCAAACACAGAAAGAATTGCTGATGTTTTATTGGATAGATTCGATGTAATATATATGGGATATCCTGAGACGCTTCAGATAGAAGCAGAAATCGTGAAGAAAGCCGGGAAGAAGCTTGCTGAATTCCCCGAAAAACTTTTGACGCTGGGAATTCTTTTTGTAAGGTTATTAAGAGAAAACAAAGATGTTGAAAAAGCTCCAGGAGTTAGAGCAAGCATAGGTTTGTATGAAAGATCTCAAGCAAATGCGTTCCTGTCAAATAGAAGCAAAGTAAATCCAAAAGATTTGCAGGATGCGATTGTCTCAGTTGTTGCTCACAGGATAAAATTAAAACCTTCAGTAAAATACCTGACATCTGAAACAGAATTTGTAAGAGAACAAATGGAAAAATTCCTGGAAGAGCAGGAAAAGAAGGGCGATTATACCTAGCGGCGAATTCGCAGATGTTGAAAAACATCTTTCTGAAAAAGGAAAAATTGACGAAATCGAAGGTAAAATAGGAAGCAACCCCGAGGAAGAAGGACTGTCCCATTCTGTGATGGAAGCTGAAGAGGAATCAATCAACGAGGGAAGATTTGCCAACGAAGCGATGAACAACGGAATTTCCTCTTTCATGCCAGATATGGTTTTTGAAAAAATGGTGAATGACTTCAAGACAGCAAAAAACATATTCGGAGAAACAATCTTGAAGCAGGCAAGCGGATTTTCCCCGGACTATCTTGAAAGAAACATTAAAATTCCTGAGTTCAGAAAAGAGCTTAAAGAAAGAATAAGGAAAAATCTTGAAAAGATGAAAGATGACGGAATCTTGGACGGCAACTACTCTGTTTCTGAAAAAGGCTTGAAACTTGCTTCATTAGTCATGTACACAGAAGAACTCGACCACTTGATTCCAAAAGGAATGTTCGGAGAAAAAATACACAAGAAACAATCTCACTATGGAGAGAATGAAAACATCAAAATTTTCAAAAAAGGAGACAGATACAGAGATATTGCTTTGAAAAAATCAATTAAGACAGCAATAAGAAGAGGACACAAAACATTAAACGTAGAGGATTTGAAAGCGTCTCTAAGACAGAGCAGAGGAAATCTGGAAATAATCTATGGTTTGGACGCTTCCGGAAGCATGAAGGGAAAGAAAATAGATGTCGCAAAAAAAGCAGGAATTGCTTTGGCTTACAAAGCAGTTGAAAACAAAGATAACGTTGGATTGATTGTATTTGGAGAGGAAGTAAAGCACAGCATCATGCCGTGCCAGGACTTTCATTTAATTTTAGAGCAAATAACAAGAGTTAAGCCAGCCAAAGAAACGGATTTGGTTTCTGCGATAAGAGAAGCGGTTGAATTGTTCTCGAAATCAAATACAACCAAGCATTTTATACTGCTTACTGATGCTTTGCAGACAGTTGGAAAGAAAGAAGAAGTTGTTGATGTTGCATCCATGGCAAAAGCTGCCGGAATCACAATATCAATTGTTGGAATTAAGCTTGATAAAGAAGGCGTTGAACTAGCAAAGAAGATAACTGAATTAAGCGACGGCCGTTTATATGTTGTTTCTGAACTTGAAGGTATTGACAAGATTATACTGCAGGATTATTATGATATAAGATAAGTTTTTTAATAGGCAATTAATTCTAAATGTTCATGAAAATCCTCGCATTTGCAGACACTCATGGTGACATGAGCGCCCTTGAACGAATCAGAGAAGATGTAAAGAAAAAGGATGTTGATTTGGTAATCTGCGCAGGAGATTTTACGTTCTTTGAACAGCACATAGAAATAATGATAAAAAAGCTTTCTGAATTAGGCACTGATGTTTTGCTCATTCACGGAAATCACGAATATGATGAAGTTGTTGAGGTCATCTGCAAGAAATACAAAAACATTTATTTCATGCATAACAAAATGAAAAGAATCGGAAAGTATGTCTTCATAGGCCACGGAGGGGGCGGATTCTACCTGAGGGACAGCGAGTTCGTTAATGAGATGGATAAGATATCAAAAAAAATAGAGAAAAACGACGAAATCATATTATTAACCCATGCACCGCCATTCGGAACAAAAATAGATGCAGTTCCTCCTTATGGACATGTCGGAAATAAGGACTACAGGGAATTCATCGAGAAAAACAATATCATTCTTGCCGTATCGGGCCACATTCATGAAGGTTTCGGCAAAGAAGACAAGATAGGCAAGGCAAAAGTCATTTCTCCTGGATTTAAAGGCAAGATTGTTGAATTAGAATGATCTTTTATTTTGAATTTTCTTCAATCCAAAGACCAAATCTTATCATGTGGCCATACAACTCTTGAGCGTCATCATCCATGTTCTTAATCCACACATTCGGATTTTTTAATTTCTCTTCTTTGAGTTTTCTCAATAGATGCTCTGCTTCGTCATTCATCAACTTATTAAATGCATGAAGCATTTTTTCGTGTTTTTCTTTGAAATCCTTTTCATCTATTTTTCCCGGACGGCAAGACCTTGCAAAAGCATTCCCTGTTTTCGAAGCCCAAGTTCTTAAACTCTCTGTGTCTTTTTTAATTCCTTCTCTTTGGAACAAAGCTAAAAAACCCATGTCAATCACCTCATAAGTAAAGCACAAGGCACATATATATGTTTTTCGTTAGTAACACATTAAAATCCCAAAGCTTTTTATAATGTTATTTGCCTTGTTTTTCTCATGACAGTATTTGAAGCAATAGCCAAGCTTGAGAAATCAAAGGAATTTGTTTCTTGGAAGAAAGAAGCTAAACCAGCTTATCTGGCTCATGCATTTGTGATGAATGACGAAGCTAACAAGGGTTTGTGGCAAATAGGTTATTTCAATCCTAAAACAAATTTAATCACTGTTTTTGTTGTAAATGGAAACATTCAAAGACAACCGGATGCTGAAGTGTTCAAAGAACAGAAGAAAATGGTTGCTCCGTTGAAACTTTCCGAAGTTAAGCTTGATGAAATCAAAGCAATGGAAGAAGGAAAGAAAGTTCTTGATGAAAATTACAAAGGAACTGAAGTTTTTAGATCATTCATGATACTTCAAGACCTTGACAAAGTCGGTCAAGTGTGGAATATTACGTTTGTTACTCAAAAGTTTACAACCGTTAATGTAAAAATTGACGCTAAAACAGGAAAATGCGATTCACACAAGACAATTTCTTTGATAAGCGATACAAAAGATACAAAATAATTCTTTGTTAAGTTAAAATTCTAAAAAAATTGTATTGAAAATAATTATTCGAAGCATATGTTCTAGTCTATATGTTGAATGTTAATGATATTTATAAGCAACAGGTCATTTAGTGTCATTAATTCAGTTGAAAAGAGGACAAACAAATGGCAGTTAGTTACGAAGCATCAAAAAAATCCAAAAAATTGGAATCTTTTTTCACAGAAGAAAATAAAGATCATTAATTGCTCTGGAAAAAGGTGTTTAGACAAGGGCTGAAAGGCCCTTATTTATTTTTCTAATATTCTTTCAACATGAGAATATATTTCTTTGGCGATGTCTTCGGGAGTTCTTAGCGAAGCACGCGTTCCATCTGGTGCACAATCAACAGCAATCCATCCAAACTTTTTTGACAATTCTGAATAAAGGTCTGCTGTTTCTCTCAGATAAGCGGAGTTTTGTTCATGACCATCAGTAATTCCTGCTCTATTTAAATTCAATTCAGCTGCAACAATGTGCGGCATTTGCAATGCAAAAACAGCATCCGGTTTTGGCAGTCCGAGCAACCCATACTCAAGTTCCATTATTTTTTCAACGACTCGCATTCTTTCCGCACCTTTCTTTTTTGATGCTTGATGGCAAACATTAGATTCTACATACCTGTTTGAAACAGGAATTATTCCCCGTTCAATGCAACGTCTTATTTCTGGAGCTTCGTCATACCTGTCTGCTGCAAAATACATAGAAGCAATAATTGGATCAACTTGAGTCGGGTCTGGGAACAAAGAAGGTTCTCCTCTTCCAAGATACTTTGCTACGATTTTTCCTGTTGGTGTGTTGTATCTTGGAAAATCAAAAAGTTTGCACTCCAAACCTGCCTTTCTCAAATTTTCTACTAACATCGTGGCTTGCATTTTCTTTCCTGCTGCATCTGCCCCCTCAATTACGAAGAATTTCCCCTTTTGCATGAGAAAAACAAACTTAACCCATATTTAAACATTAGGTTAATTTTAAATATTAATTGAGGTTCGAGGAAGCATGTCTCATACAATATTGGGGTTGGTTGGACTCAATGGCTGCGGAAAAGATTCTGTTGCAGAACATCTTGTTAGAACAAAAGGATTTACTCACATTTCTTTATCAGATATAATCAGAGAAGAAGCCAAACAAAGAGAAATGTTTACATCAACAGAAAATCTCATTAAATTGGGAAAAGAACTCAGGGAAAAAGAAGGAGACGAAGTCCTTGCATTGAGAGCACTGAAAAGAATCGAGAGCAATAAAAACTATGTAATCAGTTCGATACGACATCCTGCAGAGGTTCTTGCTTTGCTTCAGAAACCGAAATTCAATTTGGTTTCTGTTGAAAGGTCTTTTTTGGACAGATATAATGCAATAAATGCAAGAAAAAGAATTAGTGAAGTTTTTTCAATGGAACAGTTTGCAGAACAGGACAAAAAAGCATTTTACACAGAAGAAAATGCCGGGCAAAAAGTTGCATACTGCATAGCTATGGCTCCTTACCACATATTGAACACAGGAGATTTAGATTTGCTCGGAGAAAAAGCAACAAAATTAGTCGAATCGATAAGAAGACCTACTTGGCCCGAATATTTCATGATGATTGCGCATGCGTCTGCATTAAGATCAACTTGCGACAGACTGCATGCTGGTTCTGCTATATGGAATAAACAAACAAGAAAATTGGTTTCAACAGGATACAATGGAAGTCCTGCAGGAAGAGACCACTGCGATGATGTTGGCCACGAAATGGAAGAAGGCCACTGCATTGCAACAATTCACGGTGAAGAAAATGCAATCATGCATGCGGATAAGCACGGTGGAACTCTTGAAGGATGTATTATTTCAACAACAGGTTTCCCATGCTACACAAAATGCTACAAGAAAATAGTTAATGAAGGAATAAAAGAGATTCATTACGACCAAGCCTACAGAGAAGACAAAAGAGTTTGGGAAGACGCCAAGAAATACGGTGTAAAAATAATCCAAGTATCTCTCCCCAAACACAGAGTATTCTAGTCAAAAACCAGCAATTTCTCTTTGCTTGT
>JAFGRQ010000002.1 GCA_016935155.1 Candidatus Woesearchaeota archaeon | reverse complement strand
TTTTCTTGAACGCAAGTGTTGTTTTGCTGCCGTCGCTTCTTAATCTCAACCATGCGGCTTGTTTGTCCAATCTAAAATCATCGTGATCAAAAGCAATAGAACGGAACATCATTTCCCCAACTCTTTCCGCACCGATTGATTTTAATTTCTCCTGGATTTCATCGGGGTTTATGTTTAGAAACTTGACTTCTTTCTCTTCCATTTTTACATTCCAGGAACTTTACCGCCCATTTTCTTCATCATTTTTTCCATTCCTTTTCCGCCTTTCATCATTTTCATCATTTTCTTGCTTTGCTTGTACTGTTTAAGCAAATCACGAACATCAGAAACAGAAACACCAGCACCTTTTGCAATTCTTTCAACTTGTTTTCCAGATATTTCTTCCGGCTCTTCAAGTTCTTTTTTGGTCATCGAATTCATTATGTGCTTCCATGTTTTTAATTTTCCTTCTTGGACTTGCAAAGCTTCTTTCGGCATCTTCAACTGCCCGAATCCAGGAATCATTTCAACAATCTTGTTCAATGGACCCATTTTGTTCATGGCTTCCATTTGAGAATACAAATCCATCAGAGTAAATTCTCCTTTCAGCAGTTTCTTGCTCAAATCCTGCGCTTCTTCCTCTGTGATTGCTTCCTTTGCTTTTTCAAGCAGAGATTCCAAATCTCCCATTCCAAGAAGTTTTCCGACAAATCTTTTGGGGTCAAATTCTTCAAAATCGTCAGATTTTTCTCCTATTCCAATAAATCTTACTTTTGCTCCTGTAATTGCACAAGCAGAAAGCGCTCCGCCTCCTTTTGCAGTTCCATCTAACTTTGTGATTATAACCCCGGTAACATTGCATGTTTCATGGAACGTTTTTGCTTGATTCTCTGCTGCCTGCCCCACATCAGCGGCCATTACTAAAAGAACTTCATGAGGATCTACTAATTTATTCATCAATTTTAATTCGTCAATTAATTCCTTGTTTAGAGCATCTCTTCCTGCAGTGTCATAAATAACCAAATCATATTTCGCAAGTTCTTTTTCAAACTCCTTCATTATCTTTGCAGGATTTTTTTCTTTTGGATTTCCGTAAACATGAACATCAATCTTTTTCCCAATCTGCTTAAGCTGTTCAAACGCAGCAGGTCTCCAAACATCAAGCGAAACCAACGCAACTTTATTCCCTCTTTTCTTGAAATATTTTCCAAGTTTTCCTGCTGTTGTTGTTTTTCCGTTTCCAAACAAGCCGACAAGCATTATTCTTGTCTGTTTTTTGTCTGTTTTAATCGGCTGTTTTTCTTCTCCCAAGAAATTTACAAGCTCCTGGTAAACAATATTCACCAAGTATTCTTTTTTTGTTAAACCTCCGGGAGGCTCTTCCTTCAAAGCTCTTTCTTTTATTTTTTTAGTAAGCTCAAGAACAAGCTTTACATTAACATCCCCTGAAAGAAGTGCTTTTTGTATTTCTTTGATTAGTTCATTAATCAGCCTTTCATCTACAAAAACTGCGTTCTTTATCTTGGTTAAGGTGTCCTTTAATGACGTTCCCAACTTATCTAAGACCATGATAATACCAATATGGCTTGTTTTATAAAGCTTTTTGGCTATTTCAGCAACAATTATATATGCGCAAATAGTCCATTTTGGCATGTCACTTGAAAATTTAACATATATTAACTTGGGATTCAGAGCAGCTACTTCTTTCGGAGAACTTGACAGAATAAGACTCGGGCAGGAGGTCAGCCATGTTCTTATCAAGGATGCTCACGATATGCTTCATAGCGCAAATTTGGCCATTGATATTACTTTGAGAGACAAAGAAGCTGGAAAACTTTTTGGCATGAAAGATTCTTGTGGAAATGAATTGAGCGAATATTTGCTTCTTTTTATTGATGAATTTGACAGAACAAAAATGAGTGCAGGAACAAAGGAAGAAAAAATAAAAATTGAGCACAGATTCAACGAAGTGCTTTTTCATTTGAAAGAAGCTGAAAACTGTCTTGACAATCTTCTTCTGGGAAATGAGGTGTCGTCAAAATCTCTTGAAAAAACAGCTTCTATTTTCAAATATGTAAGCAACAAATGCTTAACTATGTACAAAGTTCCTTCTGGGTGCTGGCCAATATAAATAAAAAACTATTTTAACTAGTTCTATATAAAGAAAATTAAAATGGCGAATGGAAATGGAAATTCTCATAACGGAGAGTATCAAGTTGCAAAAGACAGACTCTCAAGAAGCATTTGTGCAATTAACAAAGCAGTCAATGGAGAAAATTACGAATCGATTCACATAAGATATTCTTTGTGTTTGATTGACGGTGCAATGCAGTGCATGAATTTTCAAAACAGGTTCAAAACTGTAACTGACATGTTCAAGAAAGAGCACGAACTGTCTCCATACGAGTGCTACGCTGTTCTTGAAGCAAAAAGCAATCCGGACAGAGTGAAAAATGCACTTCATGTTTTGGAGCTTATTTTGATGCATTCGCATGATAAAATTAAGCCGAATGATTTGGAGGACACGATTTTTCTTCTTAGGACTGCACAGGCAAATCTGGAGCATTTAAACGGCAGTGCAGTAGTTTATAAACAGCCTTAATAACATTTATAAATAAACTTTCTTAAATAATTCATATGGCGTTGCCCATTGTAAAAATCAGAGGTGTTAGCAAAAGCTTTGGCTCCAAGCAGGTTCTGAGCGATATAGATTTGGATATTAATGAGGGAGAAATTTTCGGGTTGATTGGCGCTTCCGGAGCAGGAAAAACAACATTGCTGGAAGCGATGGTGGGGTTTATTCCAGTAAGCAAAGGTGAAATTGCGTACAGAAAAGACGGCGCGGTTATGAATTTTGTTTCAATAAAAAATGATTCTTCTCCAAAAGCAAGGATAGGATTTTCAACTCAGACTCCCAGTTTCTATGACAAACTGACTGTCAATGAAAACTTGGAATATTTTGCCAAACTGTATGATATTCCTGAACAGTTCATAAAGCCGAGGACCGCAAAAATTCTGGAACTGGTTGAGCTGACCGGAGAAGAGAATACTGTTGCAGCAGAGCTGAGCGGCGGAATGCAGAAAAGACTTGATATTGCATGCGCACTGGTCAATGACCCCCAAATTTTAATTTTGGACGAACCAACAGCAGATTTAGACCCTCTGCTGAGAAAGCACATCTGGGCATTAATAAAAAAAATAAATTCTTTCGGAAAGACAGTCATAATTTCTTCGCATTTCCTAGAAGAGATGGATGAGCTGTGCAGCAGAATCGCTCTGATTTACAACAAATCAATCACCCATCTTGGAACAACAGAGGAATTCAGAAAAAAATTCCCATACAACCAGGAAATCATACTCAATCTTGCATCTCAGAGATATGAACAGCTGGCGTCAATGCTTAAGGGGCTTCCAATAAGCAAGATGATTGTCAGAGGAAACAAAACAGTCATTTACACCCAGCAGACAGAGACAGTTCTGAAAAGAGTTCTTGACATTGTCGAGCAGCAGAGAGAAACCATTCTTGATCTCGACGTGCAAAAACCAACTCTGGACGAAGTTTTCACGTCTATTGTGAACAATCCCGGTGCAGAATGAAGCTATTTTCAATCATACAGAAGAATTTCAGGATTTTTATTAGAACAAAAGTTTCAGCTCTCATAATTTTTCTCGGCCCTCTTTTGCTGGTTTCGCTGATTGGACTTTCGTTCAGCAACACACAACTTCCGGGGCTGTCTGTGGGAACTTATTCTTCAGGTTACAACGCAATGACAGATTCAATTCTTGAAAAAATAAAGCAGAATAAATTTTCAATAACAAAATACGACAGCAACGAATCGTGCTATGATTCTGTGAAGAAAGGAGATTCAGGAATATGCCTTCTGTTCCCGGAAAACATGGACAAAACGAACAACGAGGTAACTTTCGTTGTAGATTATTCAAAAATAAATCTTGTTTGGGTTGTAGTTGATATTTTTTCCACAACCTTGTCTGAAAGGGCAACGGAATTAAGATATGATTATGCAAACGACCTCATAATGAGAGTTGAACAGACAAAGGAGGATTTGCAGAAGCAGCAGACATCAATAACGGACTTAAATTCAAAGGCGGACGAATCTCAGAAGGCTTTGGGCAACGCAAAAACAGAGCTGGATGAGATTAGTCCGACCGTTGATTTTGAAGATGTTACTCCTGAAAATGTAAAGACTGCGCTGAGCGCGATTGCTGGTGAATTTGGAGATGCAAAAGACGACATTGAAAGTGCAATCGACAAAGTGGGCGGCTCAAGTCTTTCAGAAACAGAGAAGGATGCAATAAATGATGATTTGGACAGTGCAAAGAGCAGCCTTTCCAAAGCAAAAACATATCTCGAGGGCAACAGGTCCGTAAAATCACTGGAATATATGGTAGACAGCCTGCAGGATTCTCTTGAAAATGCGAAAATGCAGCTTGAGAGCATAAAGAAAACAAAAACAATTGTCAAGGGAGAGCTCGCCTCGCTTGAAGAAAGCATAACAAAATCGCAGACGACAATAAATTCTCTTCTTGAATCCGTGAAGTCAACATATTCGAGAATTGAAAGCGTGCAAAAATCCGATGCGGAGCATCTTGTGAGTCCGATAAGAACAAAGATAGAGCCGGTTTCAACAGAAGAAACGCATTTCAATTATTTATTCCCAACATTGGTTGCGTTGATTATAATGATTACGGCAATACTGCTAAGTTCAACTCTTGTCATGACAGAAAAGAAATCAAAATCCGTCTTTAGGAATTTCATAACGCCGACCGCTGATTTTGTTTTCAACGCAGGAACCTTTTTTACCGCAATGATAGCAATTGCTGTGCAGCTCACAATATTTTTCCTAGTTGCCTCGTTTTTCTTTGAGACCCACATAAGCAACTTCTTCGGTTCGCTTCTTATTTTTGCCGTAATCATGTCTGTGTTTGTCATTCTCGGAATGATTGTAGGATATGTTTTCAAATCGGAAGAATCCTATGTTTTAGGATCAGTAACGATAGCCACAATGCTTTTGTTTTTATCGTCAACAGTCATGCCTATTGAAAGCATATCTGATTCTGTCAGAACGTTTGCTTCTTACACTCCTTTTGTAGTCAGCGAAAGCGCACTGAGGCAGGTAATGTTCTTCGATTTCAGTATTGCCAGCCTGTGGAAAGAGATTCTTATTTTGCTTGGCTATGCGGTGATTTTTGCCGGAATAATTGCCGCAGTGCAGAAACTGGCCAGACAGCACATTTCAATTTTGAAGAAGAAAGAAAATAAGAAAGAAATAAAGCAGAAAATAAATCAAGAAAAGAATTAAAAGAAAAAATAAGTAAAGCAGAAAATAAATCAAGAAATGAAAAATAAAAAAGAGAAGAGAAACATAATTGTTGAGGCAGGAATTTTACTTGTCATTGCAGGAGTTCTTCTTATTGTTCTTGGTTCTTTGTTCCAGAACAGTCAAAATTCAGAGACAAATACAAAATACGCAGTAGGCGGATTCATCGGTTTCATTCCGTTTGGGTTTGGAAACGACAAACGGCTGATGTGGGTTGTGGTGGGTATTACAGCGCTTCTTGTGCTTTTCTTTGTTTTTAGGAATTTTTATAAATGAGCTGGTTGTTTGCTTCTAAATGTACGCAACAATTGAAACGAGCAAATTGAAATTAACTGGCGGCTATGGATTGGATATAAATAGAAAAGGCCACATAATTTTTCCAGAAAATGATTCTTTGATTTTTGGATTAAGAAGGGCTTGTAAACTCAGCGAAAAAAATGAAAGAAGCCTCAGAAACTGCAAAGACGATATTTATTTTACGATTAATTTTCCTTTGGTTGAACCAAGAGGAGTTTTTGTTTTTGATACGTTCGCAATTGACAGAATATCAAGCAGTAATTTAGGAAATCCGTTCAGCGGAGAAGATGCTCGCCGTTTTCAAAGACGTTTAATTAGTTCGCTATATGATTCTAAATTTATCGAAGAGGATTCAGTTAAAGGAACTCTGGGTTGTGTGATTCCAAAAGAAGTTATTTCCTGTTCTGGATTGAGCAGAAAAATAATGGTCAGTTCTCCTCGGGGTGTTTTTAATGGATTAGTATTGCAATTAACTTCTCCGTAATCTTTAAATAAACAAACTAAGAGTTAATTCTTATGATTAACCTCAATAAAGCAATTAAACAGCTAAAAGAATTGAAAAAACTAGGCAAGAATTTAGATTTAGCAGCAGAAAACTGGAATCAAGACTGGCAGACATTGATTGCAACAATGCTTTCTGCAAGAACAAGAGATGACGTGACAATTCCTGTTGCAAATAAATTATTCAAGAAATACAAAACAGTCAAAGCACTGGCAAAAGCATCAATCAAAGAAATAGAAAAATCAATTTATTCAGTTAATTTCTACAGAAACAAAGCAAGAAATGTTTCAAACTGCGCAAAAATGCTTGACAAACTGTACAAAGGAAAAGTTCCTCATGATTTTAATAAATTAATTCAATTGCCTGGTGTTGGAAGAAAAACAGCAAATGTTTTTCTGGCAGAGTCTGGAAAGCAGGCAATAGGTGTTGATACTCATGTTCATTACGTTTCAAAATATTTAGGATGGACAAAACAGAAAAATCCTCACAAAGCAGAAGAAGATTTGAAAAAGCTTTTTCCAAAAAGAATTTGGAGAAGCATAAATTACATTCTTGTTAAATTCGGAAGAAGCTATCAAAGCAAAAAGAAAAAGAATGAAATTCTGGATGAGATAAAGAAAATAAAATGAATTGAGAAAAATAGCAGAAAATAAAAAAGAGTAAAACTAAAACAAAATAAATAAAATGAAATCTACATGAAACTAATTAACGAAATTAAAAAACTTGAAAAATCAAATATAAAAAAGAAGATTAAATCAAGATTAAACGAATTTTCATCTTTCAAAAACAAACCAAATGATGAGTGGTTTTCTGAGTTGTGTTTCTGCATCTTAACTGCCAATTCTAAAGCAAGAACGGCAATTGCAATTCAAAAAGAACTTGGTCATGAAGGATTTTTGCACCATTCGATGAAAGAACTGATTGAATGCATTAAAAGAAACAAGCACCGTTTTCACAACAACAAGGCAAGATTTATTCATGAAGCGAGGAAATACCAGAAAATAAAAGACATTTTACGAGGGAAATCTTCAGTTGAATCAAGAGAGTGGCTTGTCAAAAACATAAAAGGGATTGGCTGCAAGGAAGCTTCCCATTTCCTGAGGAATGTTGGTTATTTTGATTTGGCAATACTTGACAGGCATGTTTTGAATTTAATGCTTGAAAATAAAATAATCAAAGAAAAACCAAAGTCGTTGACAAAGAAAAATTATTTTGAAATAGAAGAGAAGTTCAATTCCTTGGCTAAAAAAGCGAACATGTCAATTGCAGAACTTGATTTGAATATGTGGTATCTCAAGGCGGGAGATGTTCTGAAATAAGAATTTTTAAATATTTCGTCTAGTTTTCCGCATGAGATCAAGTCAAAGAAAGGGGTTTAAACTTGTGTTGGTTGTTTGCTTGGTTCGTAATTGCTGATTTTTTTAAAATATTCATTCTGTATTCTTGTGAATATTTGAGGCAGTAAATGCATCTTATCTGCTTCTGTCAGACCATTTCTAAGATTGTGATATTTTTCGCGTAAAGCAGGCTGAGCAAAAACAACATGCAACTCTGTGATTGCGAAGTTTAATCTTTCTTCATTTGTTATTTTTTCGTCTACTGACATACAATTCGCAGAAATAATTTGGTTTATAAGTCTTACGATTTTGTTTTTAAAACTATTCATATCTTAACGCATCAACAGGTTTCAGTTTAGATGCTTGTCTTGCAGGTGTTGCTCCAGCGATTATTCCAACTAAAAATGAAAAAACCAGCGAACCGACAATAAGATACCACGGAAAATAAGCCCTAAGCAAAGCTGAACCCAAAATAGATGTGGCAATTATTTCGACAGATTTCGCAATTGCCATGCCAATTGCAATTCCAATTGCTCCTCCAGCCAGGCCAAGTGTTCCTGCTTCGATAACAAAAAGAAGAAGAATGTCGCTATTTCTCGCGCCAATAGACTTCATAATCCCGATTTCTCTTGTCCTCTCAAGAACAGCAGTGTACATTGTGTTTGTGATTCCTATTCCTCCGACAAGCAGGCTTATTGAGGCAATGCCGATAATTACTGCTTGAATCACCCCGAAAATTGCGAAAAATGCTTCCAGCAGCTGAACAGGAGACTGAACATCAAAATCTTCTTTTCCCTTGTCAAGTCCTTTGTGATTTCTCAGTTTATCTGTTATTCTCTGCTCCATTAATTCCGTCTGTGTCGGGTCGGAAATTTTTATGTAAATGTAGTCAATCTCGTCTCCTTTTTCAGGAAAAATTAAATCGTAAGTGTCGATATTAATCATGATGTTGCTGTCGTCGTCAGGATTTCCAATTCTTTCCCAGACTCCGACAACTTCAACATCGTGGCCGTTTATTTCTATCGTGTCCCCCAATTTTACTTTTTTGTCAAACAGTTCTTTGACGGTGTAGTCGATTCCAATGGTTGCTTTGAACCTGTCAGATTCCTTCAAATCTCTTCCCTGTTCAATTCCGTATGTGGAATATGCTTCTGCAAAAATCTTGTATTCCTTTGGCTTGTAAGAAAGCCCAAAAACATTCTTGAATATCTGGCTGTCTTTGAATTCAACAGGTGCATTCGTAATTTTAATGTAATTCGTTCCTTCAACACCGGAAATATCCGCCACGAACTCATGGTCATCCAAGGTTAATGAGGCAGCAGCTCCTGTTCCCGGCCCTCCAAACATTCCTTTTGGAGTTATGAAAAGTTTATCCGTTCCAAGCTTCTCAAATTCTTCATTCACATATTTTTCAAGACCCTGGCCAAGGCTTACCAGCGCAACAACTGCCGCAATTCCGATGAAAATTCCAAGCATCGTGAGCCAGCTTCTCAGTTTCCTGTGAAAGATGTTGCTCATTGCGTATCTGAAAAAATCTTTAATCATTTTTTCCTCAGCGCCTCCACTGGCTGGAGCTTGCTTGCCTGTCTCGCCGGAAGAACCCCCGCAGCAACTCCCACAATGAACGAAAAGAAAAGTGCGAATAAAATCAACATGAGCGAAAATTCAGCCTTGAGAAGAGATATTCCAAAATTGTTTGCCACAATTTCAACAGTTTTGCTTAAAAATATTCCTGCGGCAATTCCGACAATTCCTCCAGTCAGTCCAAGAAGACCTGATTCGATTAAGTAGAGAAGCAGAATGTCTTTGTTTCTTGCTCCTATAGATTTCATTATTCCTATATCTCTTGTTCTCTCAAGAACTGAAGTGTACATTGTATTTGTAATTCCAATTCCTCCAACCAGAAGGCTGATTGCGGCAATTCCAATCAAAATTACCTGAACAACAGCAAGAATTGTCCCGACAGTTTCGAATAATTGTTTTGGTGTTTGGACTGTGAAATCTTCTTTTCCTTCTTTGACATCTCTCCTTTTTCTAAGTGTCTTTTCAATGTCGAGTGCAACTTTGTTAGGGTCGAATCCTGCAGCAACAACAGCGACAATAACATCAACTCTTTCTTTGTCATCAATTAATTCCCTAAGCGGGCCGTCCATCATGAGAACGGCTCCGTCCATTAATGGGTTTCCGGATTTTCCGAGCAGACCAATAACATCATATTTTCTGTCATTAATCAGAATTCTGTCTCCGACAATAATTTGCTTCTTGAAGACGTTGTCTGGTTTGTAGTAGTCGTATGCAACAACAATCTTGTCGTTGTCTTTTTGTTCAAGCATTCTTCCTTTTTCAATCTTCAGTCCCATGCTGTCCAGCAAAATATTCATCAGCTTTGTATCTTCCGGAATGCTTGCGAGCGCCCGGTACTCAATGACATCATTTATTTCAATTTTTACCGGCTCCAGAATTCTTGTTATCGTGCTGTCAACTCCTACAACATCCTCAATCGCTTCTGCGTCATCAACCGTAACAGGATTCAAAACACCCTGTCCTGGCATTCCGAATCCGCCTTTTGCAGAAATTGTGAGTTTGTCAGAGCCTAAACTAGAAAATTGCGAAGTGATTGCCTGTTCCAGTCCATTTCCTAAACTTATCAAAGAAACAATGGCTGCAATACCAATGAATATTCCAATCATTGTCAGCCAGCTTCTCAGACCGCGTTTAATTATGCCTCTGAAAGACAGCTTGAAGTAGTCTTTTATCATTTCTTAAGCAGCTTTGATTTCTCCCATCTTTTGTACATGAAGAATGCAGCCACCATCAAGAAAAGAAGAACAAGTATTTTTATGAACGAGCCGTTTCCGCCTGTTCCCAAATCTTTCTCGCTCACGATTTTCAAAGGAACATCCTTTACTTCGGTAAATTTGTTGTTATTTGCGTCAAGATAATCCAGTTCAAGTTTGAGAGTTGTAATCCCCTTTTCTGACTTCTTTGCTTTTATCCTGTATTCTGCAGTTTCGTAATCATCCGAATCAATATTTCCAAGATAAAGCTTGTTTTCTGAAATAACATAGTATTGCTCTGTCGAAATCAGGTTTGCGCTGAGCAGTTTTACATCAGTCAGTCCTTTATTTGTAACTCTTATTGCAATCTCTCCTGTTTCTCCGGTCGAATAAATTCCGGAACTTGCGATTGTGGAAAACAAATCCGGCTGAGCGCCGACAATCAGGCCAATAATCCCTTCTTTTGTGTAATTTTTCCCGGTCAGGTCAACATATTTTATTTCTATTGGAATTTTGTAAGCATTTGATGCTGCTCCGGGAAGAGCCATTATATTGAATGTTACCGTTTGCTTTGTTTTTGCTCCGAGCATATAAATTTTCTTTTCATTTGTTGAATTTACGGGAATAAGCGGAGTGGTTGTTGCGCTTAAATCCAGTTTTATGTTTATGTCGCTTATGGGAGAGTCTCCGGCATTTTCAACTTCTATTTCAACAGGGGATGCTTCTCCAGGAACAATTTTTTGTGTTGTCACAGCATTCACAGAGATTGTTGCGTCAATTGTCTGGACCCAGATATTTATTGTGGAAGTTTCTCTTCTTCCGTCTATTCTCACTTCATAAGGGATTGCATTGTTTCCTTCAATGGCATCCTCTGCAACTCTTACAACATAATGAAATAAAGCAGTTCCTCCGCTTTCAAGTTTTGAAGCGCTTCTTTCAGCTTTTTCTCCCGAGTCTATGCTAAAAGGATATTTTGGAAGGAGCTTGAATTCGATATCTTCCTCATCATAGCCGGAATTTAGGACTTTAATCCAGACATCAACATATCTTCCGGGAGCAGCAGGATATGGTTCGTATTTTACAGTTGTAATCTGAGCATATGCATAGCCAGCATCAATCAAGTTTCCCATTTCATTTATTACGGCATTGACAGGCAACAGGAGCGTCAAAGAAACAAATATAGTCAAAATTAGCGCCTTATTCACATTACTTCACCCTCTTTATGCCTTCTATACGTCCATCTTTTAATAAATATATCTTTTCTGCGTGGCTGGCGACTTGTTTATCGTGGGTTACAAGGATTATGGTTCTTTTTTCTTTGTGATGCAAATCCATAAGCATTTTCATTATGTTTTCACCAGAGAGTGAATCCAAATTTCCTGTGGGTTCATCGGCCAAAACTATTTCCGGGTCGTTTGCCAATGACCTTGCAATTGCAACCCTCTGCTGCTGTCCTCCAGAAAGTTCTGTTGGCTTGTGATGCATTCTGTCTGCCAACCCAACCATCGTCAGAAGTTCAGCCGCTTTCTTTTTTCTTGTTTGCTCATCAGTTCCCTGAAACATCATTGCAAGCATTACATTTTCCATTGCAGTTAAACTGTTTATTAAATTAAAACTCTGAAAAATAAATCCTATTTTTTTGCCTCTTATTTGAGCCAAGTCGGACTCATGCAGTTTTGAAATATCATGTCCGTCTAAGTATATTGCACCTTTGCTTGGAATATCCAAAGCCCCAACCATGTTCATTGCCGTGCTTTTTCCTGAACCTGACGGGCCCATTATTGCAATGAATTCGTCTTTCATTACTTTCATGGTCATTCCTCTAAGCGCATTGACCTTGATGTGGCCCATGTCATATACTTTCCAGACATCTTTCAATTCGATTACCGGTCTATTGTCCCCCTTAGAATTCTTGTCCATCAATATTCTGGTAGAATGGCTTGTTTTTAAAGGTTTTTATGAAGAAAATAATAAGAAAAAAGAAGAGCTTCTTCAGCCCTTCCACTTAAAAATCTTGTAAACTGCTGCTAATCCAACGAGTCCATAGACTATGCTTTCGAGCGTAGCTCCAAGCATTGCAACAACGTTAGTTCCTAAAGCAACAAGGCCCCAATTCAAGCCTCCTGCAACCAACAAAACTTTTGCTATTGTATTTACTGTGTCTTTTGCCAAATGGCATCACCTCTGGGCTTGTTTTGGAGTTTAACCCTTTTAAACTTTTGCCCAGTTTAGGCGCAATTTTATAAACCTGTTCGAGTTTGAGCCAATATGTCTTTGGATGATGCTCTGAAAAAAAGCGAAGGTTCACGTGCTCCAGAACCAGAAAAAGGAGACAAGCTTCTATCCTACAACAAGGCAGAGAGATACATAAAACAAAAAGCCCCCATTTTGGAAGCAACACAGCTTCTTGCAAACATTCCTCCAGATTCGGAAAAAAAAGATGACTTTTTTTACAGAATTTCAACACTAGACAGAGAAATTGCAGAAGCGCGTGAAAAGGGATATTTCAGAAAATCCGTCAGATCAATCAAAAGAGGATACATCAATGAGTTCGATGAAGACAGCGAATGAGTTATAATTTCAGGAAATTCTCAATCAGTTTTCTGTTTCTGACTTCAGGATGGAATTGAATTGCATAAATCTTATCTTTCTTTATTGCTTGCATTCCTTTGTCGTTGTAAGCGATTTCTGTGAATCCTTCAGGCAATGTAATTGATGAATTATGCAATTCATATGCAGAAAACATTGTGTCTTGGAAGATTGTGTCTTTAACAAGTATTTGTGTCATTCCAATTTCTTTCATTGCGATTAATTTAGCTCCATAAACTAATCCAATAACTTGCATTCCTGCGCAAATTCCCAAAATCGGTTTTTTATAATCTTTAATCCAGTTGAATTTTTCATAATCTTCCTGGAATTTATTGTCCTTCAACGCAGTTCCGCAGAGAATAATGCGAGATGCTGAATTTATTTTTTGTTTGCTTCCTTCATCCTCCAATTTAGTGCAGTGAATAATTTCTGCTTCTTCCTTGACTGATTCAACAATTCTTTTGATTGGATTTACAAATTCCAAGGAACTTAGCGAATCGCTTGTTAAATCAATCAATAAATTCATTTCTCCACCAATTTAGCTTCTTTTATTGTGTAAACTCCGCTGAAATTAGAATAAAATACCTGGTTTTTTCCAATCTCGATTTTTTCCTTGAAAATAGGGCCGTCAACAACAAATGTTTCAAATTCTCCGCCCTCTCCAGCCGGATTTATTTTATGCGAGTGATGCAGGTGAGCAAGTTCTTTTATTGATTTTTCATCTATTTCTCTTCCAAGCCACTTTTTAGTGAAAGGTTCTGCCATAACAGCAGTGATGATTACCTTGAATCCTGCCTTAACTAATTCGTCCATGTGATCGAGCTGGTCTGCTTGCCATAAAGGATTAAAGCACCACAAATCCAATTCATCGCATATTTTTTGTATTCTTGCTGCCTGGTAAACAGATTCAACAGCCCCAGTCACAATTCCTTCTATTTGATGCTGTTTTTTTGCTTTTGAAATCGCAGCCTTCAAATCCTCGAGCTCTTCTTCTTTTACGCCTTTTGTCTTGTGCTGGATTAAAGGAATTTTCATCGCTTCTGCCTGCAATTCTGTCAAATCAATGTTTGGCGTGTGGAACATGAAGCTTTCTTTGTTTTCCGAGATTATAGCAATTAAACAGGCAATTTCATGCTTTTCCATGGCCTTCGAACAGGCATAAACGCTGTCTTTGCCCCCAGAAAATAATACTCCCAGCTTCACGTATTTTTAATATATTCGGAAGTTTAAAATTCTATTGGTTAACTTGCTGACGAGGCGTATCCTTATCTATGAGTTTGTCAACTTCTCGTGATTTATAGAAAGCATAGGTTCAATTAAGTCATATAATCTTGTATTGATGTTGTAAAGCATCATTTTGAATTCATCTTCATTGCGTTTTAATTCAAGTATTTTTTTGTTTAAATCAAGAGACGATTTTGCAAAGTCAATTAGATTTTTTTGATTGAACTTTTGATGTATTTTGTTAAATGAGTCCACCAAGCTAACTAGCTCTTCAAATATTTTTAGCATTTCTTTGCTTACTTTTGGAGATTTTTTGTATATTGCATTAAACATGTCTCCTATTTGTTCTAAGTTTACTATGATAAAATAAAATGCAGGTGTTTTTGAAAAATCAGAATAAGTTTTCT
>JAFGRQ010000009.1 GCA_016935155.1 Candidatus Woesearchaeota archaeon | reverse complement strand
CTTACTTTTCTCGCTGCCTTGATGAAAGAATATTTCAGAACATCAAAATCTTCTTCTTTGCCGACAGAATTTTTAATTCCCATGTCTACACTCTTCAAGATTAATTCAAGCGAATTTTGTCTTGCGAGAAAATTTCTAACATGTCTGTCTGAAAAAATATTTTCTTCAAATAAATCAATGTACTCTTGTGCAAGATTTCCTGTTTCTGAACGTGATTCAAGTTCTTCAAAGTCTTTCTTATTAACGTAGAATGCCTGTATTGCAGTAGTGTATTGTCCAACAACGTCCGATATTCTTTGGCGTATCTGCTTTTTATATTTCTCTTTGATGTGCCCTTCTTTGGTCATCAATTGAAACGGTTCTTTCGACATTTCCTATAAAACCGAATTAACCCTTTATAAGAATTCTGAACGAGAAGTCAATTTGCATATCTTGGTTTTAGTGAAGGAAGACCTTCAATAGCACGATATTCTTCTTCTACAGACTCTGTTTCTTTTTTTGACAGCCCAACTATTTCTTTTTTAGTTTCTCTGAGAAGTCTTTGTCTGTCTTCTCTTGTATTTGGAATGCCGTAAATGAATGCCTGTCTTGCATATTCTTCTGCAAATCTTCCGAATGATGTTTTTTGACCTCGTCTTCTAAGTTCAGAATGAATTTGAATGTATGCTCCGCTGTCTTTCATGTTTTCCAAAATTGAAGCAACTGCAATAACATTTTCTGTTTTGGCCGATGAAACAACAAGCTCCGCAGAAATGTCTGATTGTTCATCACAAGTCAAAGAAACCAAATCTCTGCATCTTTTTGAGCAAATAAATTGTCTTGATACGATCTCAAGCAATTCTTCTCTGTTTGTTGGTCTCATGTTTTTGCTCAGCGTTTAAGTTATTTATAAAGGTTCTGAACGTATAGATTCATCTCCTCATAATGTTTATAAATAAGCTTAAAGTGCTTATCGCAGCTCAAGAGGTTTAGATGCAAAAAGACGTTCAGCCAATATACATTCTGCCGGAAAATACTTCACGAACTAGCGGAAAGTCTGCGCAAAGAAATAACATTGCAGCTGCAAAAATAGTTGCTGAAACAGTAAGAACAACTCTCGGTCCAAAAGGAATGGACAAGATGCTTGTTGATTCTTTGGGAGATGCAATAGTTACAAATGACGGCGCAACAATTCTGAAAGAAATGCAGATTGAACATCCAGCAGCAAAAATGCTAGCGGATGTTGCAAAAACTCAGGAAGAAATTGTCGGAGACGGGACAACAACAGCCGCGGTTTTGGCCGGCGAGTTGCTCAAGCAGGCAGAGATTTTGCTGGATAAAAACATCCATCCAACAATAATTGTCAAGGGATATAGAATTGCACAGGAAAAAGCGCAGACAATTCTTAAAAATATTTCAGAGCCAATAAACGAAAGAAATTTAGATTTGTTAAAAAGAATTGCAATCACAGCAATGACGGGAAAGGGAGCGGAAATAGCAAAGGATAAATTATCCTTGCTGTGCCTCAAGGCTCTGCTGAAAGTTTTTGAAAGAAGTTCTGATGGAAACATACTTGTTGAACGAGAAGATGTCGCTATAGAAAAAAAAGTCGGCGGAGCAACAGAAGATTCAGAGATAATTGACGGATTGATTATAGACAAAGAAAAAATTCATTCAGCAATGCCGAAGGTACTGCACAATGCAAGAATTGTTCTTATTGATTCTCCTCTGGAAATAAAGAGCACAGAAATAGAAGCCAAAATACAAATTACAGATCCGTCACAGCTTCGCTCTTTTGTTGAATCAGAAGAAAGAATAATAAAAGAAATGGTTGAAAAATTAATTTCAATGAATGTCAATGCAGTTTTCTGTCAGAAAGGAATTGATGAACTGGCTCAGCATTACTTGGCAAAAAACGGAATTTATGCAATAAGAAGGGTGAAAAAATCGGATATGGCAAGATTAAGCAGAGCAACAGGAGCAGCGCTTGTTACAAAAGTTTCAGATTTAACTACCAGAGATTTGGGGTATTCGGAAATTGTCGAAGAAATAAAAGTAGGGGATGAAAATGTGACTTACGTACGCGGTTCCAACCTGAAAAAAACAGTTACAATTCTAGTAAAAGGAAGTACGGAGCACATCGCGGCAGAAGTGAAAAGAGCAGTGGAGGATGCTATTGGAGATTTGGTTTCTGCATTAAAATCAGGAAGGGTTGTTGCAGGAGCAGGAGCCCCCGAAATTGAAGTTGCAAGAAATTTGAGATTGTTTGCAAGTTCGTTGAGCGGAAGAGAACAGCTCGCCGTTCTTGCATTTGCTGATGCAATGGAAATAATTCCGGTTAGTTTGGCAGAAAATGCAGGTTTAGATCCTCTTGACGTTTTAACTGATTTGAAAGTTGCTCATGACAAGGGAATTAAATGGGCGGGAATAAATGTTTTCACAGGAAAAATAATTGATGCATGGGATGAAGGAATAATTGAACCTTTGAAATTGAAATTGCAGGCCATTTCTTCAGCAGCAGAAGTCGCAGAAATGATTTTGAGAATTGATGACGTGATTGCAGCAGGACAGAATACTCAAACCAAGCCAATGATGGATGATTTAGGAAACTAATTCTAACAAGCCAAACAAGCCTTCATCCACAGCAAACTTTATAAACAAACCAAGCCAAAATACCTCTATAAGAGGTGGCTAAATGGTTGATGACGATTATACTCTTCTAAGTTCAAAAGACGTAGCAGAATTAAAGCAGGATGTTGACTATCTTAAGAAAAATCCGCTTGGCGGAACCAAAGCAGGAAAATCTTTGCAGGAAAGCATAGAAAAATTAAATGAAAATATTGAAATGCTGATTGAAATTTTCAAAGAAGCTTCTGATATGATGAAGGCAGAAGAGAGAGAAGCTGACATCATCATCAAACGAATACAGCCAATAGAGCAGAAAATGGAGGAACTTTCGGATCAAAATCAAAAAATCGCAAAAGGAATTTTAGCTGTGGCAGATATGGTTGCTGAAAATCAAAGACCAAGACCGCAGCCTCAGCAGAGACCGATGCAACCAATGCCTAGGCCGATGCCTTCACCTAGTCCAGCTCCGCAGATGGCTCCTAGACTGCCGCCAATGGGAGGAATGCCCCCAGCACCAAGTTCTGGAATGCCTTTGCCTCCTATGCCTCCTAGAAAGGAAGAGAAAAAAGGGCTGTTCGGCAGATAAAATGCAGATTCATCCCGGGCTGAAAAAATATTTCTCTAATTTATCAAGAGCTGCAAAGTCGGTTGAAACTAGAAAAGAAGGAAGAGAAAAATTAAGGGGCTATCTGAGAAAAATAAAAATTGTTTCTTCGCAAACAGCAAAGAAATCAGTCATTTCTTCTGAAATTCAGAAATTGGAAAAACACATCGAGGAATTATTGAATAAAAAATTAGGAATTTCTGCAAGGGAAGGAAAAAAATCATCAAAAATACTTCAGGAAAAGGAAGAACTTCTCGATGCAAAAATAGCAAAGATGAATGAATTATTATCTAAACTGGGAAAGAAAGTGGATGAGAATGAATTCAAACAGCAATTGCTGAATGAAGAAGATCAGCCAAAAAGCGTTGTCGAAGAACTCGAAGAAAAACTTTATGCTCTCGAAACAAAATATTATGAATTGAGAGACAACCCAAACATAAGAAACGAATTGTTAATTAACATTCAAGAAAAGATTTCTGCATTGAAAGAGAAAATAAGAGAATTAAAAGAAAGATAGTTCTGGTTTATTTGAACAAATAACGTGTGGGTGGGGAGATGTAAACCTCAGAACCTTCGGTTCCGAGACCTCCGAAAAAAACAAAATAACGTGTGGGTGGGGAGATTTGAACTCCCGACATCCAGCTTATGAGACTGGCTATCTAACCAGGCTGATATACACCCACGTATGAATACACAAGAAAATAGGTCTTTTTTTAAAGGTTTTTAATTCAGCATCGGCTCGGCTTTTAATTGCTTTTCAGAGCTTTGGCAATATTCTCTGCATTATCTTCTAATTTAGCACTTCCTTTGCCATTTTCCGGCCAAACCCAAACGTGAGCGTGTGGCACTTCGTCCCCATAAACTTGACTTCTAACCATCTCTGTCTTGAATGCTTTTTTTTGAGCATTTGCGATTTTCCTCACGACTTCAAAATATTTTCCTATATTTGGAACATCCCAAACCCATCTTTGATGTTCTTTTGGAATTACTTGCACATGTCCTGGAGCTATCGGATGAATATCCATGAACGCGAGAAATTCATCATCTTCATAAACTATTTGAGCAGGAATTTCTTTGTTTGCGATTTTGCAAAAAATACAGTTTTCCATGAGCGTGAGCGAATGGAATAGACGAGACTTTGTCTCGGCGTTTTCCATGAGCGTATTAAATCAGAAAAACCTTATAAAGATTTCCATTAGTTTTAAATATACTCGATAGTGCCTTAAAATCATGGAGTTAATCAAGAAAAGCATAAGGAAATTTGCACTGCAAAACGGAGTAAAATTCGATACGGTCAATCCTGGTGCTGTAATTTCTAAAGTAATTGGAGAGCATCCTTCTGCAAAAGATAAAATGAAAGAAGTCAATGCAGAAATAAAAAAAATAATTGACGAAGTCAAATTGATGACAAAAGAAGAAAGAATTGAAGAACTAAAAGAGCACGCTCCTGAATTGCTGGAGGAAAAAGTTGTTGTAAAAAAAGAAGGACTGAAAGAACTGCCAAATGTAAGGGAGAAGGTTGTTGTCAGGATTTGTCCGTCACCATCCGGACCACTGCATATCGGGCACAGTTACATTGCAGGACTGAATCACCAATACAAAAAACAATACAACGGAAAATACATACTTAGAATTGAAGACACAAACGCAGACAACATAGACCCAGAGGCTTATGATATGATTTCACAGGATATGAATTGGCTTACAGGAAATGAAGTTGATGAGATTGTCATACAGTCAGACAGATTGGAAATTTATTACGGGTTTTTGGTCAAGCTAATTGAAGAGGGGCATGCTTACGTTTGTATCTGTGAGGACGAAATATTCAAAGATAAATTAAACAAAAAGAGTCCATGCGACTGCAGAAACTTGGATGCTGATGAACATATCAAGAGATGGAAAAAGATGTTTGATAAATATGAAGAAGGAGAAGCAGTAGTCCGGTTCAAATCAGACATATCTCATAAAAATCCTGCAATGAGAGACTTCCCTCTAGCAAGAATAAATGACTCCGAACATCCAAGAACAGGGAAAAAATACAGAATTTGGCCTTTGATGAATTTTGCTGTTGCAATTGATGACATGGAAATGGGAGTAACTCATGCAATAAGAGGAAAAGACCATGCAGACAATGCAATAAGGCAAAAAATGATTCATGACGTGTTGAAAGTTAATACGCCTAATGCAATTTCCGTTGGGAGAATTAATTTTGAAGGATTTGAATTGAGCACCACTGAAACAAAACAGAAAATAAAAGAGAAAAAATATACCGGCTGGGATGATATAAGGATTCCCTTCTTAAGAGCATTAAGAAGAAAAGGCTATCAGGCAGAAGCTTTGAGAAAATTCGCTGTTTCAATGGGCGTCACTCAAACAGACAAAACAGTTTCTCAGGAAGAATTCATTAAATCTTTGAATTTTTTCAACAAAGAAATAATAGATCCTATTTCAAACAGATATTTTGCAGTTAAAAATCCAAGACTT